>JANXYO010000096.1 GCA_025356015.1 Spirochaetaceae bacterium | reverse complement strand
CCTCGATGTCGGCGTCATGTTCGGGGCCCTCTTCTGCCTCTGCGTCTCGGCAGGGCTGAGGCCGGGAGAGGGGAGGGCTGTACATGTCGACCAGCTCTATCCAGAGGTCGGCGGCATGGTCATCGACAGGGCCTATGACGTCGCCATGACCCTCGGCGCGCCCAAGAGCTCGAGGGATGACGCTCCGCGCTACCGCGTTGTCTACCTCCCGGAGAAGACCTGGTCTTTGCTCTCCCTGCACCAGGCGATGCGTCGGGAAAGCAAAGACCATCCGGGGTTGCTCTTCGCCTTCCGTGACCACCCGATCAGGACCTCGTTCCTGCGTGACCGCTTCATCGTGGGCCTGGACAACGCGATGCTCGATCGGACATTGCGCAACCTGACCCCGCACAGCCTCAGGTACACCTATGACACCAAGATGAGGCGCGTCCTGGACGCCAATGTGCTGCGCGAGTTCCTCGGCCACAGGTCCGAGCAGATGTCAGGGCACTATGACCGGGCCGTGCTCAGGCCTGCCCTCGAGACGAGGCTGCTGCAGCTCTCGGACCAGAAGGGCGCCGTGAACCTGTTCTGGCGCAACGAGCGGGCGGAACGATCACGGCGGGAGGATCCCGGCGCCGGATCGGTTGACCTAGGGCCTGGGCATGCCTAAAATCTGACTCACGGAGGGCACCCGCATGGCCGATTCAAAGGAACTTGATCTGTTCAGCTGTGAGGACGGGAAACCTCCGTTCGAGAGCTATGCGAAAAAGAACGGGATCCTGTACTGGATGGCGAGCGATTTCCTGTCATTCCTTGGCTATGCCGATTATTCGCCGACGATGAAGCCGATCCTGCGGGCCAGGCAGGTGATGACCTCCTTCGATGCTTTCTCATAGTTCAGACGAAAGAAACGCGGGAAGGGATTGGAAAAGAGAGCGGGAGGCTACACATGTCAAGGATCTCAACGGTTATCGATCCGGATGATCCCTTGTTCTGCGCGGAGAGGTAGAAGAAGCCGTTCTTTGGAGCGGAGTCCATCTCATGGCTCTTATCTTGACACCTTATTCCTTCGATATTCCGCCAAGGTCTTGCGGCCATAGACCCTGAATATCTGCTCTTCCTCAGCATTCTCCGGAGCCCTGATGGGGGTGTTGTCATTGGGTGTTGCCGCGATTGTGTTCGGCCTCATGGCCTCTCCTCTGGTGAAATCGTGGCCACAGAATCTGCATAGCTTCGCATCATGTTGAATCAATTCTGCACATTGAGGGCACTTCTTCTTGCCACCTTCGGATAGCGAATATTCTTGGGCCGCGTAAGCATCGCTCTTGAGAAAAAGGGCAATGATGACACCGAGTGGCCCCAATAGCAGGCCCAGCCAGATTCCCGCCGTTGATCTGCCTTTCGGCTTCCCAATCATGTATCCGAGGACCATGCAGACGATCCAGATGATGATGAAAGTCATTCCAGCCCCCCTTCGATTGTCCCGCGAAAGAGTAAGATTTTACAAATAGTCGCGCCTTTTTAACTTGCTGGCAAGTGCCAGCCTAGCCCCCGCCGGAGGAAACCGCCCGCGTTCGATGAGCCTCTGCCAGGGGGTGCACCATGACACGGACCGTCACAAGCTCCTGATCATCCAGGATAAGGAGATCATCGACGATGGCTTCGATGCGCGGAGGCGGCCGCCAGCCGGCGGGGGCCTCGCCTGTAATCAAATATTCAACTGTTGTATCGAGCGCTTGAGCAATCGCCACCGCCGCGTCTGCCCTAGGAATTGTCTTCCTCGAACTCGTCCAACCTTCGATGGTGCGATGTTCAATTCCGGCTTGGCGGCCCAAATCCTTGGCCGTAATGTCACGATATTCCATGATTTTGCGGAGCATGGTCGCGAATTGCGTTTCCATATCTATAGTATCGCCCAAAAACACGTGAAAAAACGTGTTTTCCCTATTGACGAACACGATAAACATCGTATTCTATCCTCATGAAACACGCGAAAGAACGTGTCCGGACCGCGACAACTATAGACGCTCCGTTCTCGGATGACGAAAAGGCCCGCTTTCGCGCCTTCCTGAAGGCGACAGGTAGATCCGCCGGTCCCTGGGTGAGGATCCTCATCCTCCAAGCCATGGAAGAGGAAGTGGCGCGGAACCGGCTGACGGCCGAGCCAGCTAGGGAGGGAGCATGAGGAACATCGTCCCTGGACCCTTGCAATCTATCCTAGGCCATTTTTGTGAGAGGACGGTCTCAGATGCCGAGATAGCCGAGTACAACGATGCGGCTCGCCTCGCCTCGACGAAGGGCTGCTGAAATGCTCGACGTCAACCTGATCCGGACGAGGGTGCTGCTGATCGCCGAGCCCGGGCTGGCCTCGGAGGCCGCCTTAAGGCAGATCTGCGCGGAGGCCGAGCGGTACGGCGCCGAGCGGGAGGGCAGGGCCCTGGAAGGGACTCTGTTCCAGGCCCCCGCGAGTAAGCAGGCCGAGGAGCTCGAGCTCGTCAGGGATCTCCGGGGCATTCTGAAGGAAATGAGGTCCGCGGTATGAACACGGCCGTCGGGATCAACGCGCCCGGGTGGCTCTGCGTCGAGGCACCGGGATACTCCGTGGTCGCGAAGTCCTCCAGGGAGACCATCGCCGATGACGCGGAGTACGACCTGGTCAGGGAGCAGAAGGCCGCCGAGCGGGAGCGGGAGCGCGCCGCGAGGGAAGAGCTGAAGGCGGAGGAGCTCGCGACCAAGCGCGCCACGCTGCTGGAGGAGAGGGCCCGCGCGAAGGAGCTCCGCGATCAGTTGTCCAGGAAGACCAGGGACGAGAGGAGGGCACGTGAGGCAGAGGCCCCCGTGGAGCTCACCCACGAAGAGCGGTCGCGGAGGATCCGCGAGGGGCTCGCCCGCCGGCGCGCCGCCCGGGCAAACCATCCCAAGGCCCTGGCCATCTCCGAAAACCGGATCTGTCCAGAGGGCCATGTCGGTCTGAGAGAGGCAGCGAATGCTGTCGGGCGCTGCGTGTCGGCGCTCTCAATGGCGTGTGCCCATGGCCAGCTGCCTCATATCCGCAAGGGAATATACGTCTACGTCACGATAACTGACGCCCACCAATACATCGCCGCAGCAATCCTCAGGTCGCGAGAGGCGCGGCAGCGGAACATCCGTATCGCCTTTGAGGCCAGGATGATGAAGTACAGGCAGGAAGCCGCCCCGCAAAAAATCCAGGAGAAGCCGTGGCCGCGGCTGATCAAGCGATGCCGGCAGGCCGTCTGATTCTGGACCTGAAAGGCTCTCGCCTGAAACTCGGGCGAGAGCGGCTCCTCGGGATGGTCGTCGAGGTGATATCCGACGGGCAGGACCTCGAAAGCACTCTGCTTGCCCTGCTCCATGAATGTGGGAAGCAAGCCCGGAGCACTGGGAACAATGATCTTGCCTTTGAGGCTGTCGTCCTTTCGGACCTGATAAAGGATCACATGGCGACGGGGCGCCCCAGGACAGTCAGCAGCTTCGGAGTCCGGGGCAGGGAAACGAGATAAGGCAGCAGGGCGAGCCCGACCGACGCTCGGGCGCCAAGGGCGCGTATGGCACTAGTTGGTAGTTGCTGGCTGGGTAATCGCAGCACCCCAGGCCGCATCCGGTTGCACCGGATCAAGCGCGGGTTCGACTCCCGTCGCGTCCAGAGACCGCTGAGGAGGATCAAAATGCACGGAAGATTCAGGGAGCCAAATCAGAAGATCAGCATGTACCATCTGCCCACCGGGGCGCTGCTGTTCTGCGAGCACGCGGTGACCAAAGACGGCGTAATAGAGTTCCCCGCGGCCCGGACTTTGACCCTCACAGTGAGCAGGGAAGCCTCTGGCCAATTCAGCATCCTGCTCCGCAAGCTCTCCCTGGACGTCGGTTCTCCGACGCGGCTCCGGGTCGACTCTTCCCACGTGATCGCGGGGGACGTGTCCGACCTGGACCTTCTCGTCCAGATGAGGGCCGCGCTCGCGGGTATCGATCTGCCCCCGGCGGAGATCCCTGCCGCGCAAGGGGCCCAGGCTGGATTGCCGAGGGAACCGATATGAACGGCGATCCAATAGAGCCGCAGGACGCAGCGCCTGCACTGATGATCAGACTGCCGCAGCTCGACATCATCGAGGCGAGGCTCATGGCCGTCCTCGAGGGCCGACATGGCCAGGCGTGGTATACGCTCGAGCAGGCGTGGCGACGCAAGTTCGCCTCCTCCGCAGGAGACTCCGGGGCGATCTCCTTCGGGAGCGTCAAGAATGAGCAGGCACTCCAGCCCAAGGGAGGCCTCCCGGACGCCTGGATGTCCAACAAGAAGGTGTGGAGCGAGGTCACCGTTGAGGAGTGGTGCCTGGTCGATGACGCATCGCTCGAGTCCTACCTCCGGAAGACGAATCCCATCCGCAAGGTGCCACAACGGATAAAGGACGCACTGCAGCGAAGGCCTGCCATTGCCTCGTCCGAACCTGGGAGGGAATGAAACTATGAATCATCACCGTGCCGCCAATCCCGGCATGAAAGCTCAGGGGATGGAGGAGCGGGCGCTATACCTCGCGTGCTTGCGCGATGCGCTCAATCGTAAAGCCGAGGCCCGCGCCGAGCTCGGGGAGGGGAAGGCATGAGTTACGCCTCGGTTCGAGCTTGGAAAAGGGCCAACCCCGCTGCGACCCGCGAGCAGCTGCAGAGGCGCCGTCTGAAGATCCGAGCGGAGTGCATGGCTGCCTACGGGGGCAAGTGCGTCAGCTGTTGCGAGACGAACATCGACCTTATGGAGCTAGACCACGAGAACGGGCAGGGGAACGCGCATCGCGATGAGATCTTCGGGCTGGGCCACAACTCTCCCGGCGGCTGGAACTTCTACTCATGGCTGCGTCGGGCAGGGTGGCCGCAGGACCTGGGCCTAGTCATCAGGTGCAAGGACTGCCACGACGTCAAGCACAACAGGACAGAGAAGGAGCCCTCAGGCACCCCTCCTCCGAGAGAACGCTACGCAGTCTCAGGGACTGACGAAGACCAAGTCTGGTGATAGGAGACCCCATGGAAAAGAAGGAATGGCGCATGCCCGACAGACGAAGGCGCATGTCGCTCGAGCGGCTTGCCCTTTGCCACGTCGCTGTGGCAGGCAGGGGCCCGAGCGCCCTCGCGGCAGCGGCCGAAGTGACCCACGCAGAGCGCTCGGGGCTCCTCATCGGCCAGACATTCGCCGATACGCTGGCCCTCTCAAGGCCGCTCCTCGATCTCTACGAGGAAGAGGCCCACGTCTACCCTGTGCGGTCCGGGGCTGCCCTATGATCGTGTCGAGGCCCAATGTCCCCGCCTATGAGACGATCCCCGACGGGCTCCAGGATGCACTGCTCATCGAGATTTTCGACCTCGGCTATCAGGCGTCGTTCCCGGGTGAGAGACCGAAGCCGAAGATCGTCATTCTCTGGGAGCTTGGGGCGAAGCGCGCGAACGGTGACCGGTTCACCATCTGGAAGGAGTACACGGCCACCCTGGCCGATACCGCCTATCTGCGGGTGCTCCTTGAGAGCTGGCGGGGAGAGCCCCTGAGCGAGGCTGAGCTCGCCGGCTTCGATCTCGGCGTGCTCAAGGACAAGCACTGCACCCTCGAGATAGCACGGAAGCTCGGCCGCACGGGGCGCAGCACATACGCGGATGTGGTCGCCGTCTTCCGGCCACGGAAGTCTTGCCGGCCATGGAAGCGGGAGACCCCGCTCACCTTCATCCCTGAGCTCGTCGCCCAGAAGATGAGCGAGGCCATTCCGGCGACCTCAGTCGATCCCGACTTCTCGGACTTCAGCGATGAGGCCCAGTTCTGAAGGCTAGCCCCGACGATGTACAGGCTGCCCTCGACTCCATCCGGGGCGCGGCCAAGCCACTGCGGTCGAAGTACAACGTGGGACCGGCGGTGGACCGGACCGTGGACGGGGTCCGCTTCGATTCCCGGGCCGAAGCGGAACGCTATGCCGAGCTCGCCCTCATGCAGCGGGCTGGGGAGATACGCGACCTGCGCCGGCAGGTGAGGATCCGGCTCATCGCTCCCTTCCGCCACAAGGTCTTTGGCAGACAGCGAGGGCTGGACTACATCGGAGACTTCGCCTATACGGACTGCGCCACGGGCAGATCGATACTCGAGGACGTCAAGGGAGTCAGGACCAAGGGCTATCTCATCAAGCGGACCTTGCTGCTGTGGCGCTATCCGGATCTTGAGTTCAGGGAAATAGAGGTAAGGGGGAAAAGATGAGGATGCTCGTGCTGTCCATGCCCGACTCGGTCTATTCCGAGCTCGAGCTCCATGCAGTCGGGAAAGGCTTCGGAACGACCAAGGCCGCGGTGGCGTTCACCTGGTACGCGATCAACCAGCAGACGAAGAAAAACGCCCTCACGGACGACGAGAGGGCCAACGCCGGGAAAATCATCAAGAGTATGCGCCCCGGCGCAATGGAGCCACAGCCTGTGGGCAATGGGGCCAAGGGAGAAGGGGAAAGGACATGAACGATTGGGCAGAAAAGATCAAATGGGCGATGACCGCCCCAACCGAGCTGCACCCGGACGCTCGGGAATGCGTCGAGATCCTCAGGGCCGAGGTCCTGCGTCTACGCGGAGACAGCAGTCTGTCCCAGGCGCTCAACGAGGGATCGGGCACCTACAAGCCCTGAGGCGGGACAGAAAAGGATTCGGGGGCAATCATGGGTATCTACCGAAAGATCGAGGTGCAGCTATGGTCAGACAAGAAGGTCCGGAAGCTGTCACGCATGCCGGCCTGTGGCCAAGGCCTGTGGCTGTACCTCCTGACCGGGCCACACACGGGGAGGATCCCCGGCCTTAGCCGAGCCGGGAAGGCATCCATGGCCGAAGAGCTTGGATGGAGCCTTAAGGACTTCGACCGGGCCTTCGCCGAGATCTCGGAGGCGGGAATGGTCAAGGCGGACTTCGAGGCACGACTGGTCTGGCTGCCAAACGCGCTCAGCCACAACCGGCCGGAGTCTCCCAATGTTGTTACGTCCTGGGTGTCAGACTTTGAGTTGCTCCCGGAGTGTTCCCTCCGTGACGAAGCCTTGGGGCAGATGGCGGGCGAGATATGCTCCATGGGTGAATCCTTTGCGAAGGCCTTCACCCAGGCCTTTGGGCGGGTGGTGAAGGCTTCCCCCAAGGCTTCCCCCAAGGCTATGGCGAATCAGGAACAGGAACAGGAACAGGAACAGGAAGAAGAGAGAGAGGGCGCGCGCGAGGGCAAGGCGACCGATCCTCCGGGGCATGTCTCGGAGATCGCTCTGACTGCATGGGGGATTCTCCGGGATGCTGTATATCAGCCGGCCACGGAAGCCAGGTTCATGGCCGCGTGGCCAACGCTCGGCCTCGAGGGTATTAGCTGCGACGACATCTTCAAGGCGATCGCCAACTTCGGACTGATCCTCAAGGGACCGCCCGGCCGATACTGGTGGTCGCGCAAGGTCACCTTCGAGCGCTGGGCCAAGGACCACATTGCCAAGTTCCTCCCCACCAGCTTCCGCGAGGAGGATTTTCTCGCGGACGGATCTACTGGCGTGGGCGGTGCGCTCTCTTTGCGCCCAGATGCGTGGACCGATGAGCAGCGGCGTGCTCACCAGCGGGAGATCGAGGAGCGGTCGAGTAATGAACCAGGAGAGGTCAACCTGGCGGAGCTCGCACAGGGCACGCCCCTTGAGAGGATGTTCAGTCAGGAGGCAGTAGGTGCCGGCTGACATGGATCGGCTCAAGGAACTCTCGCGGGCGTACCAGGAGAGCAGGGAAATCCCGGACCTCGACGCCCTCTATGCCGAGATCGTGCGAGTGGCGCGGCGATATCTCGACCGTCGCGCCATCCAAAGG
>JANXYO010000104.1 GCA_025356015.1 Spirochaetaceae bacterium | reverse complement strand
ATGATCTCCTCAAGGCTCAGGTCGACCCACCGACTCATCTCCGAGAACGCGCCCTGGGTGCGGGAGCTGCGCCGGCAGGTCTACACCGATCCGGCCACGGGCCTGTGGTCCAGGGCCTACCTCGACGAGGAACTGCCCCGGGCGATCATGAAACCGACGGCGATGGTCCTGCTCAAGCCCGACCGCTTCAAGGAGCTAAATGACGCCCACGGCCACACCGCGGGGGATCATGCGATGGGACTGATAGCGGAGATGCTCAGCTCCGAGGTCGAGAGACTCGGGCGGGGCTGGGCCCTCAGGCTTCGCAGCAACGAGACCGCCCTTGTGGTGCCGATCTGCGAGGCCGAGGAGGCAGTGCATCTGGCCCGTCGCCTGGCCTCGAGGCTCTCGGGCATCGACGTCACCCCTCCACGAAAGCTGGAGTCCGGTCCTCCCGTCCCCGTGGCCCAGGAGCGATACCTGCTCACCGCAAGCGTCGCCCTTGCCGTCTGGCCTGAGGACGGCAGCGACTGGCGCAAGCTGGTCGAGAGCGCATATGGGGTACTAACCCGGGCCTGGCGTGACGGGGGCAACCGAATCTACCGCCTGCGGCCCCACGGCCACGAGGGCACCTCGTGAGCCACATCAGCGACTTCCTCCAGGGCCTTCCACTTTTCAGGGAGATGAGCGGACTAGAGCTGAACGCGGTCTCGGCCTTCCTCGAACCCAGGCATCTCGCCGCGGGGGACATTGTCTTCCGCGAGGGGGAAAGCGGCGACGAGATGTACATTGTCAGGGCCGGGCTCATCGCTTCCTTTGTGACCCTGGAGGACGGGACCCAGAGGGAAATCTACGAGCATCCTCCGGGGAACCTCTTTGGCGAGATGGCGATCATCGAGGGCGAGCCCCGTTCCGCGACCTGCTGGGCGAAGACCGAGGCCGAACTCCTCGTGCTCGAGGGACTCGACTTCTACCGCCTGGTCTGGGAGCACCCCGTGATCGGAGTGAAGCTGCTCTCCTCCATGGCCAGGGTCATGGTCTCCTGGCTCAACCAGGCCTCTGGCTTCCTGGGCGACCTTGTGCGCTGGGGGGAGACGGCCCGCTACCGGGCAATCATGGACGACCTCTCGGGCCTGTTCAACCGGCGCTTCCTCGAGGAGACGATGCGGCTCCGCTTTGCGCGCGGGGGTCCGAGGGCCTCTGTCGAGGCCCACCGCTCCTCCCTCCTCATGCTCGACATCGACCGCTTCCGCGAGATAAACGCAGACTTCGGACCCCAGGCGGGCGACGCGGTGATAGCGAACGTCGCCGCTGCCTTCCAGGGCCTCATGGGCGAATCTGACGTGGCAGCCAGACTCTCGGGCGACGAGTTCGCAGTGTTCATGCCTGGCGCCGGGCCCGAACGAGCCCTCGAGCTCGCGGAGTCCCTTCGTGCTGTCGCCGAGAAGCTCTTCCTCGAGTTCAGGACCGGAGCGGGGAAGGCCCCGCAGCAGGCGAACATCTCCGTGAGCGTCGGGGCCGCGTCCTGCCCCGAACATGCATCCTCTGTGGATGAGCTCTTCGCGGTCGCCGACAAGGCCCTCTACGGAGCCAAAGAGGCAGGGCGGAACCGGGTCGTATCGGCCTAGGACCTGGCGGCGCCGAAGGGTGTGTCGGTGTAGGGCAGCCTCCCGAGATCGAAGGGCGTCGCCTGGTACACATGGTAGTTGAGCCAGTTCGCGTAAAGCAGGTGGGCGTGCGAGCGCCAGGTCATGAGTGGCGGGAGCGAGGGATCGTCCTTGGGGAAGTAATTCGCTGGCAGGGCTATGGGCAGGCCCTTCGCAAGATCCCTGTCGTACTCAGCCTTGAGGGTAAGGCGATCATACTCGGGATGGCCCGTCACGAAGACCATCCGGCCGTCGTCCGAGGCCGCGATGTAGACGCCGGCTTCCTCGGACACAGCGAGTAGCTTCAGCCCCCTCGACTGCTCGATGTCCTCCCTCCTCACCTCCGTGTGCCGCGAGTGCGGGGCGAGGAAGACCTCGTCGAAGCCGCGCAGGAGGGGCTCGCTCAGGTCGAGGGCCCGGTGGTGGAAGAGGCCGAACATCTTCGCCGGCAAGGGGCGCTTGACCACGCCGAAATGGTGGTAGAGGGCAGCCTGGGCGCCCCAGCATATGTGCAGGGTGGACCAGACGTTGTCCCTGCTCCAGGACATGAGCCTCACGAGCTCGGGCCAGTAGTCGACCTCCTCGAAATCGAGGTTCTCCACGGGCGCTCCCGTGATGACGAGGCCGTCGAAGCGCTCGTGGAGGACCCGGTCGAGGGGCTCGTAAAAAGCGTCCATGTGGGCTGCCGGGGTGTTCTTGGAATCATGGGAACCCATTTTGATGAAGGTGACGTCGATCTGCAGGGGGGTGTTTCCGAGGAGCCTCAGGATCTGGGTCTCGGTGACGATCTTCGTGGGCATGAGGTTGAGGACGGCAATCCTCAAGGGGCGGATGTCCTGGTGGATCGCCCTGTCCTTTGTCATGACGAAGATGTTCTCTTGCGCAAGCGTGGCCCTGGCCGGCAGATCGTTCGGTATCCTCACGGGCATGGTCGTCCTCCAGAATGTCTCGGCGCGGAAATCGCCCTGTTGCGTAGAAGCATAGCACAGCGCATCCTCCGCCGGCTCGCCCCCCTAGGCGGGTCGCTTTTGCCCCAGGACGAGGGCGGCAAGGATGAGCGCCGCCCCGATCCACACGAGGACCACCATGACGGCTGCCCCCTTCGAGACAAGCTTCCTGCCCCTGAGTTCAGCCTCGGCCCGCACGCGGCAACGCTCCATGACGTGGCGGGGCACCAGTCTCCGGGCGAGCGCGATGCCCGCAGGGACGATCAGGAGGTCGTCAAGGTAGCCCAGGACAGGAATGAAATCGGGTATGAGGTCCAGGGGCGAGAGGGCGTAGGCGGCCACCGCCCCGGCCAGAAGCTTCGCATACCAGGGAGTCTCCGGATCGCGGCCCGCCAGGTAAAGGGCGTAGACTTCCCGCTTGAGCTCTCGCGCCCGGGCCTTGAGCCGGGCAAGCAAACCAGTCCCTGTCATCTCCAGCATTATTGCCGTCAATGCTGCTCGGAGCCAAGGGCCCTCCTCTGGCTGGCCGCCCGGAGGCAATACCTTTTGGGTATGGAAAGCGCGAACCCTCCTGGGGCTTCGACAATCAGATTGCCCGAAACCATCACCCTCCCCTCGTTGTTATAGAAATGGGATGCTGGCCTCGGTTTTTCCGGGGCGTTGTGCGCCGGGTCCAAGACCGATTTTCCAGGACGCCGGCCCCGGATCTCCTTCCTCGAGGATAGATTCCCTCCGCCGGGATATGGCACCGGGGCATGTAGTCCGATTGCGCCGCCCCCATCGAAGGGGCGAGGCGAAGAGTGTGAAAAGAGTGTTGGACCTATGATGACGGAGTCTGGAAGTTTGTGTTGATACCCACCAGGAGGATCAAGTTATGCGATCAGCTCACAGGTTCCTAGCGATCTCATCGATCGTTGCCATAATAGCCCTCGCCTCGTGCCAGACGGCACCAAAGACGGGACCCGGCCCGGGCGAGCCCACCCAGGTCTCGTCGATCCAGGCCGAGGCCGCGGGGCTCGCCCCTGCAGGCGATCCCCGCTTCCAGAGCCTCAAGTTCGCGGTGGTGATCGGAGCCAGGGACGCAGCCAAGACCTGGACCTTTGCGATCGTCGACCAGAAGGGCGGGATCGTGCGCAGCACACGAGGGGACGCGGCCTCCCTGCCCGACTCCCTCAGCTGGGACGGCAAGGACAACTCCGCTTCCCTCGCCCCCGAGGGCGATTTCACCGCCACCCTGTCAATCGACTATGGGACCGCATTCAAGACAGTGACCGTGTCTTCCAAGCCCTTCCTCCTCGACATAACTCCTCCAACGGGCTCTTTCAGGCTCAACCCGAACGCATTCACCCCGACGGCGACCGGGGTCAAGGGGCCGGTCACCGCGACCGTCGAGGCCAAGCCCGCCCTCGCAAAGATCGCGAGCTGGACTATCGAGATCTTCGACACGGACGGAGCGACCATCAAGACCCTCTCGGGCCAGTGGCCCTCAAACCAGGCCAGCTGGGATGGCAAGACAGACATGGGCGCCACGGTGAAGACCGCGACCTCCTATACGGCATTGCTCAAGGTCAGGGACGAATTCGGCAATGCGGGAAGCTTCAAGGGCGTGGTCGCAGTCGCGGGTGTTCCCAATCCCGAACCAAGCACGATCATCGCTGGCCGGAACCGCTCGGGATTCTCTCCCACGAGCACGAGCGTCAAGAACAGCCTCGACATACTCCTCACCTTCGGCTCCAAGAGCGCCATAAGTTCCTGGAAGGTCTCGGTCCTGAGCGCCGGCAAGGGCGTGATCAAGACCTTCTCCGGCGCTGCGGGCGAGCTTCCCGAGTTCGTGCAGTGGAACGGCAGGGACGATGCCGCCCAACTGGCCCCCGAAGGCTCGTACTACGCCGAGCTCGCCGTGGATTACGGCGGCAATTTCGCGAGCGCCCTCGTCAGGTCGAGGCCATTCTCGCTCGTGACCACTCCCCCCTCCGGATCGGTCACCGTCGACCCGCCCTCGGTCTATGTCGCCGAGGTCGGCCCCAAGAAGCCCATCAACTTCACTGTCCAGGCGAAATCGCCCTACGCGCAGATCGCGCAGTGGAACCTAAGCGTCCAGGCTCCCGATGGGACCTCGGTCGCCGTGTTCAACGCCAACTGGCCCAACAACAAGGCCGCCTGGGACGGCAAGCTGCTTTCCGGGGAGAGCCTCTCCCCTTCGACCGTCTACACCATCATCGCCAGCGTCCAGGACGAGTACGGCAATATAGGCAAGCTCGAGGGAGCCTTGAACACCGAGACCCTGCTTGCGGCGACAGAGCCGACCTCGATCACCGCGAGGCAGCGTGGCTTCGCCCCGAAGGGCGATGGATCCTTCCCCTCGATCGACCTCGACCTCGCCGTGGGCAACGCCTCGGCGGTCAAGTCCTGGAAGGTCGACCTCATCGGGCCCGATGGCACGATCAAGGATACCCTCACCGGATCGGGAGCCAAGCTCCCCGTCGCCGTGGCCTGGGACGGCACGATTCCCTCAAGGGCCCTCGCCCCCGAGGGCTACTACACGGCCCAGCTCTCCGTCGATTACGCAAACACCTTCGCCCCTGCCACCGCGAAGTCCTCGGCCTTCCTCCTCGACATAAGCCCCCCCACGGGATCGATCGAGGTCTCCACCAAGATCTTCTCCCCAGACGGGACGCCACAGGGCGAGAGGGCCACGATCACCCTGAACGCCGGCTCCTCCTTCGCGAAGGTCGTGGGCTGGGAACTCTCCATCCTCGACCCGGAGAAGGGTCTCTTCGCGAGCGCCAAGGGAGTCTGGCCAAAAAACACCTTCGAGTGGGATGGCAAGGGCGCGAACGGCGAGTATGTGGAGTCTGCTTCCGACTATGCCCTCCTGGCCAAGGTCAGGGACGAGTTCGGCAACATCGGCGAGCTCTCCTCAAAGCTCGTGACCGACATCATCGCGATCAAGACCGCCCGGGGATACCGCATCAGGGTGCCAAGCATCGTGTTCAAGCCCTACACCGCAGACTACCGCGATGTTCCGGCCGACAGGGCGGCCAGGAACATCACGACCCTCGAGCTTCTCGCCGCCAAGCTCAAGGTCTTCCCCGATTACAAGATCAGGCTCGAGGGCCACGCCGTCATGATCAACTGGGATGACCGCATCAAGGGTCAGGCCGAGCAGGCCGCCGTCCTCGTTCCTCTCTCGATCGACCGGGCCGAGTCCATCAAGGCCGCCCTCATCGAGCGCGGCGTCGTTGGCTCACGGTTCAGTGCCGAGGGCCTTGGCGCGAGGGATCCCGTGGTTCCCGACAGCGACCTCCTAAACCGCTGGAGGAACAGGCGCGTGGAGTTCTTCCTGGAAAAATAGCTCAGCATCGCCCGAAAAGGGGGGAGGCGCGCCGGCCATGGTTCCGGCCCGCCTCCCCTCTTTATTTTTCCTTGCTGCGAGCCAAGCGCCAACCGGCCTTGGCCTTTAGGGTCGCGCGCTCGCGTTGAGGCTTGGCCCCAGGGCCGCATCAAGGAGGCCGAGGGCCTCGACCGCGCCCAGACCGATGTGGATGTCGGCAATGCTCCTCGTGAACTCTGTCTCACCGGGGTCGATCTCGATTATGCGGCCACCTGCGCGCTTGACGGTCCAGGGGATCTCGGCCGCCGGATAGACGAGCCCGGTCGAGCCGATGATCATGCAGAGCCCGGCCCCGGAGGCCGCCTCGAAGGCGGCCTGGTAGGCCGCTGTGGGAATGCCCTCGCCGAAGAAGACGAAGTCGGGCTTCAGCACTCCCCCGCACGTGGCGCAGCGGGGCGGGAGGATCTCGAGCAGGCCGGACGCGAGGGCGGCTGGGCCAGCGTCTGTCCTCTCGCCGCAGCTCATGCAGACCAGGTACTCGATCGATCCGTGGAACTCGGATATGTGTCTCGTGCCTGCCTCACGGTGGAGACCGTCGATGTTCTGGGTGACAAGGAAGGAAAGGATGCCCCGTTTTTCCCAGGAGGCGAGGATGCGATGGGCGCTGCTGGGTCTGGGCCGGGAGGGAGAGTAGAAGAGCTCCCGGATCGCTTCCCAGCAGGTGACCGGATCGCGGTGGAAGCGGGATATCTCGAGGACGCCAGGATCGATCGTGGCCCAGAGACCACCCGGGCCCCGGAAAGTGGGAACTCCGCTCTCGGCCGAGACGCCAGCGCCGGTGAAGGCTATGAAACGCCGGCCCTCGCGGATGAGGCTGGCCGCTCCGGCAACAGCGGCCTTGATCGTGTCGTCCATGCAGGCACTATACGCGCTGCGGGGATCCTGGGAAAAGGCGGGCTGCCGGGCCTCCAGATGCAAGGAGCCGCCCTTCTGGGCGGCTCCTTGCGGGAAGCTGGACTGTGGCTCGCGCCCTAGCCGAAGAAGAAGCGGACGATCCCGGCCAGCTGCTGGCCGATGATCTTGATCCTTCCCTTGAGCTCCGGTGCCACCGGCTTGCCAAGCGACTTGACGTACTCGATGAGGGCGTCGCGCTGGTAGGTGGAGGTCTCGTAGGAGAAGGTGGCCTTCTTGAAGACGACATATCCGTCGCCGCCGTCGGCCATGTAGTTGTTCGTCGCGATCTTGTAGTCGCGGTTCGGGTCGATCGGCTTGCCGCCGACGAGGACGTCCTCGCACTTCTTCGCGTCATAGTTCAGGGTGAAGCTCACGCCGTCGGAGACCTGGGGGAAGGCGCCCATGCCCTGCTTGATGGTGACGAGGAAGTCGAAGAGGGCCGGAAGGTCTGCGCCCTTGATCGTGAGGATGCGGATCGTGTTGTCGAAGGGCAGGACGGTGTAGACGCTCTTCTTGGTGATGTCGCCGGCGGGGAGGTCGGCGCGGATTCCGCCGCCGTTGTTGATGGCGAAATCGACCTTGAGGTTGCGGCCGTAGAAGGCCATGGCGTCGGCGACGAGGTCGCCGATCTCGGTCTCGGCCTTGCGGCTCATGGCGTTCGGGAAGTTCGCCGCGCAGTCGCCGATCTTTTCCTTGAGGAGGTTCTCGACCTGGTTGCCATAGGCGACGAGCTTGGGAAGAAGCGCGGCGTCCTGGTCGAACTGGGGTCCGAGGGGCTGGAAGCTGGTCTTGCCGTCTGCGCCCTTGATGGGCTTCTTGTCGTTGATCGTGATCGGGGCCCAGAGGAAGCTGGTGACCTTCTTGTTCTCGACAGTGAGGAGGCCCCTGCCGACATTCAGTCCCCACTGGTAGGCCGAGACGATGGGCACGCCGTTCTCGACGAAGGGCTCGGTCATCTGGCTGTGGGTGTGGCCGTCGATGATGAGGTCGATACCGCTTACCTGGGCGGCGACCGCGCGGGAGCCGTGGGTATTGTCGGAATAGAGCCCCATGTGGCCAAGACAGATCACCACGTCGACCTTCTGCTTCTCGCGGAGCTCCTTGACCATCGCCTTCGCGGTGTCGACCTCGCTTGCGAAATTGAGGTCCTTGACGTTGTCGGGAGTGCCGATGATGGCGGTCTCGGGGGTGGTGAGGCCGAAGATTCCGACCTTGACGCCCTGGAAGGTCTTGATGACATAGGGCGCCTCGGCGAGGAGCTTCCCGTCCTTGGTCGTCACGTTCGCGCTTATCATCGGGAAGGTGGAGTCGGCCTCCTGCTTCCTGAGGACCTCGCGGGAATTGTCGAACTCGTGGTTGCCAAGGGCCATCGCGTCGACGCCCATCGCGTTGTATCCGACGATGACGGGCTCGGCCTTGAAGAAGTCGGACTCGGGCCTGCCGGTGTTGATGTCGCCGGCGTCGAGCACGAGGACGTTCTGGTAGTCGGAGCGGGTCTGCTTGACCATGGTGGCGATGGCGGGCAGTCCCGATACATCGTTGACCCCGTGATCAGCGAAGGCGAGGGGATGACCGTGCAGGTCGTTGAGGTGGACGATGACGATCTTGACTTCCTGGCCCGGGGCAGCGGCGCTGCCTGCGGTCGCACAACCTGCCATGAGCAGGACGGCGAGAATCGCGGCGACCGCGATCAATTTCTTCATGGATGGCCTCCTTGTGAATGTTTGAGCGAATGGGAAATGGACGATGACAGAGTGTAGCGCCACATCCAGCTGCGGGCAAGGCGGGAACGGATCTGCGGAGGGGGCGTCTTGCTAAACCGGTTTATATCGCTATAATTCCCTCTGGCCGCGCTCCGCAGTCCGGGGCGCACAAGCGGGAGATCGGCATGAACATGGCTCGTTCCTCGGGGATCCTCCTGCATCCGACCTCGCTTCCGGGTCCCTTCGGCATCGGCGACTTCGGCAAGGAGGCCGCCGCCTTCGTCGGGCGGCTCGCCGAGGCCGGCCAGGGGCTCTGGCAGATCCTGCCCCTGGGACCCACGGGATACGGCGACTCTCCCTATGCCCCCTTTTCCTCTTTCGCCGGCAACGAGCTCCTCATCAGCCCCGAGATCCTGGCTTCCCAGGGCCTCCTTGGGGCGGGGGATCTCCGTGAGATGCCGCCCTTCCCTGCCGACAAGGTCGACTATGGGGCGGTGATACCGTGGAAACGGGCCCTCCTCAACCGGGCGGCAGACGCATTCCTCGCCGAGGCTGGACCGAGCCGACGCTCGGCCTTCCGTTCCTTTGCCGAAGCCCAGGAAGATTGGCTTCCCGACTATGCCTTGTTCCGCGCGATCAAGGAGAGGCTCGAGGCCGAGGGTTCCTCCGGTTCCTGGAACCGGGTCTGGCCGCCTGAGCTCCGCGACCGCGGCGGTCTGGCCAGGGCGCGCGAAGAGAACGCTGTCTCGGTCGCGCGCTGGGAGGTCCTCCAGTTCCTGTTCGCCGAGCAATGGGCCGCACTCAAGGCCCTCGCCAACTGCAAGGGCATCAAGGTGGTGGGGGACCTCCCCATCTTCGTCGCCGAAGATTCGGCCGAGCTTTGGGCGAGGCCCGAGCTTTTCCGTCTTGACGCCTCGGGTAGGCCAACCCATGTCGCCGGGGTGCCGCCTGATTACTTCAGCGAGGACGGCCAGCTCTGGGGCAACCCACTGTACGACTGGAAGGCCCACGGCCACGAGGGCTTCGTGTGGTGGATATCCCGGCTTCGTTCCTGCCTGGCGCGTTTCGACGCGGTCCGCGTCGACCACTTCCGCGGCTTCGAGGCCTACTGGGAGGTCGAGGCCGGCGCGGGCACTGCAAGGGAAGGCAGGTGGCAGAAGGGGCCAGGCTCAGGCCTCTTCAAGGCCGTCGAGAGCTCCCTCGGTCCTGGCCTGCCGATCATCGCCGAGGACCTCGGCTTCATCACCGAGGAGGTGCGGAAGCTGCGCGACGAGTTCGGCTTCCCCGGCATGCGCATCCTGCAGTTCGCCTTCGACGCCGCCGAGAGCGGCCAGGCCTTCGACCCCGATAATGCCTTCCTCCCCCACAACTACAGCACGAGGTCGGTCGTCTACACGGGTACCCACGACAACGACACCCTGGCGGGCTGGCTCTGCGGAGCCTCAGGCGAGGAAAGGGCCTACCTGGAGCGCTACCTCGGCTACGCCAGCCCAGATCCGGTCTGGGCGCTTGTCCGCGAGGCTCTCAGGTCGGTGGCAGCCTGGGCGATCATCCCCATGCAGGACCTTCTCGGCCTTGGCCGGGAGGCGAGGATGAACGAGCCTTCGACCCTTGGCGGCAACTGGGCCTGGCGCATGGCTGATTCCGCCTTCACCGAGGAGCTCGCCGCGAGGCTCGCGGAGCTCTCCCGCCTGTACTCACGAAGAGCCGGCCCCATGCTATAGTGGCGCCCATGCCCGCCCTCCTCGCCTCACTCGGCCTCGCGGCCCTGCCCGCGGCCCTCATCCTCGGCTACTTCTTCCGCCTGGACAGGGCGCGCCCCGAGCCCGTGGGGCTGATCGGCCGAAGCGTGCTGTACGGATTCCTCGCCGTCATCCCCGCGGCCATCCTCGAATACGCGATCGATGCCTTCGGCCCCCAGCCCTCGGGACCCGCGGGCTCGCTTTACGAGGCCTTTCTCGTCGCGGCCCTCGTGGAGGAATCGGCCAAGCTCTATTTCCTCCGCCACTACCTCTTCCGCAGGAAGGAGTTCGATGAGAGGGTCGACGGCATCGTCTATGCGGTCTGCGTCAGCCTTGGCTTCGCCTTCGTTGAGAACTTCATGTACGGCTACAAGGACTGGTCCATCCTCGTGGTGCGGTCCTTCACAGCCGTTCCCGGGCACGCCCTGTTCGCAGGGGTCATGGGCTACTATCTCGGCATCGCCAAGCTGGAGCGCGGAAAATCCGGATACTGGAAGCGGGGCCTTGCCTGGGCCATCCTGCTGCACGGCATCTACGACTGGCTGATCATGAGCGGAGGCGCCCTCGCCCTCCTCGTCCTGCCATTCCTGGGCCTCGGCTTCCTCGTGCTGCGCCGGCTCTTTGCCCGATCGAAGGAAATGGACGATGCTGATCGCTTGCAGCCTTCTTATCAAGGCCCGGCTTCGCCGATACTATAACCAGCATTCCACTTCGGAGCAGCTCATGAATATCCGCATCCTCGCGGCCGCTATCATCGGATCGGCCGCCATCCTCGCCGCAGCCCCCCTGGGGGCGGCGGGCCTTGGAACGACTGAACAAGCAGGGGCCGCCACGGGGATGGCCCCTTCCGACATACTTGCAGGCTTCGACTCAGGGCTCTTCCGCATCGAGTCGGTCTCTGGCCGCGCCGTTCCGCTTTGGCTTGACGGTGAGGTCAAGAAGATCCTGAAGACGGACAAGGCCTGGTGCTTCCTGACCTCCCTCGGAATCGTCGCAAGCGCCGACCTTGGGGTCTTCGAGAATCGTTCCACCGGCCTGCCCGTGAAGACCTACAAGAACTACGCGCAGGGCAGGAAGACCTTCACAACCGAGGTCCAGGACCTCAAGGACCTGGCCATTGACCCGGCCGACTCACGCCTCATGGTCACCTGCACGAAGGACGCGGTCTATGTTTCGCGTGACTCCGGTGCCTCCTGGGACAGCTTCGGCAGCCCCGTGCCCTCGATCTCGGGCCTCAAGGCTGTCGGCCTCGCTCCCTATCCAGGCACGGCCGATCGCGCGGTCTGGGTATCCCATCCGATAAAGGGCCTCTTCGTGCGCAGACTCTCGGGCGGATCCTCCTGGGCTCCGGCCAGCTCGGGCCTCGCTAATGCGACGGGAACCAACGGGATCGAGGAAGTCGCGAGCCTCCTGGGCGTCCCCTCGGAGGCGGGATCGCCAACCTCCTTCTGGGCATCCAACAGCTTCCTCCCGAGGATCTATCGCTGGGATCCGGCGACCAGGGCCTTTGCCACGGTCTTCAAGGAAGGCGCCGACTTCGGCTGCTTCGAGTCCCTCTCTCCTGCGTCGGGAGGGACGATCCGCTATGTCGCCGAGGGCGAGGTGCGGCGCTTCGATCCGACCACGGGAAGGTCCGATCCCGACAACGCGGCGATGGCTGTGGTGAGGACAGCCATCAGGGCCAGACCCGACTGGCAGCTCCTCTCGGTTTCCTGGACCGAGGGAGAAAAGGCTGTCGCCCTCAACGAACTCTGGCTCGTCTCATTCAAGGACCGCAAACCCTACAGGGCAAAGGCGGAGAACCACTCGGGCCTGTACCTGAGCACGGGCTTCGTGGTCCACCAGGACACACGGGGCAAATACGACAGGATCATGGCCGACCGCAAGCTCGATTCCGTGGTCGTGGACATGAAGGACGATTTCGGCCGGCTGCGCTTCAATCCCCGCGATCCCCTCCTGCGGGCCATGGGCCGCGTGTCGAGCCCCCTCGACATCGAGCAGTTTGTAGACGAGTGGAAGGCCAAGGGCCGCTACCTCGTGGCCCGGATCCCCGTGTTCAAGGACCAGGTCGTCTACGAGTACTCCGGCGGCAAGTACGCCGTCTGGGACGATTCAACCAAGGCGGCCTGGAAGGGCTACTACGACAAGAAGGTCATGCCTGCGGCAGGCCTGCCCGGAGGGACGGGGCCCGGCCTCGCCGTCCTGCCGCCGCCAGCGCCAGAGCCCACGATCGAGCGCTCCGAGAACAAGGAGTTCTGGGTCGATCCCTACTGCGAGGTGGTCTGGCAGTACAATATCGCCATCGCGAACGAGATCATCGCGAGGGGCTTCGACGAGGTCCAGTTTGACTATATCCGCTTCCCCACCGACGGGGACAACATCGACAAGGCCAGCTTCCGCTGGAGGGACCCGGGCATGGACAAGGAGAGCGCTCTCGCCTCATTCCTCCGCTACGCCCGGGAGAACATCGCCGCCCCGATAAGCATCGACATCTACGGTGCCAACGGCTGGTACCGCTCCGGGGTCCGCACCGGCCAGGACGTCGAGCTCCTCGCGAAGTACGTCGACGTCATCTGCCCCATGCTCTATCCCTCGCACTTCGAGCAGGGCTTTCTCGCCCAAGCCCCTGCCGAGGAGAGGCCCTACCGGATCTACCGCATCGGCACCCTGCGCAACGCCTATATCGCGCGCAAACGCATCGCGGTGAGGCCCTATGTCCAGGCCTTCTACATGAATGTCAGCTACGACAGGAGCTTCTACAACCTTGACTACGTGAAACGCGAGATCGCCGGTGTGCGCGACGCCGTGAACCTCGGCATGACCTTCTGGAACAACGCCGGGCGCTACGACGACGTCCCTGTCCTCGAGGTCGACCTGGACGGCCACCTAGTGAAGCAGGTCCCGCCTGCGAGCTCGAAGGACAAGAGCATCCTCGATTGAAAGTGAGGCCGGCGAAGATGATGGCAGCGGGCCCGAGACCAGCCTCCCTTCTCCTCTCCCTACTGGCGGCCCTTGGCATGGGCGGCCTCATGGCCTGGCTCTTTTCCCGGGAAGGGACCCTGGGTCTATGGCAGTGGGAGAGCGAGTGGCGCCTTGTCATACAGGTCCTGGCTGCCCTCGGCGCCCTGCCCCTCGTCCTTGCCCTCGCCGGCATCATGGCCCGCCTCCTGGACCGAAAGGCCGCCACCGTCCTGGCCTGGGTCTCCCTGGCTTTCGCCGTCCTCGCCATCTCGGCCGCAGCCACCCTCTTCGTCTACCTGCGGCAGTCCTCGCACGAGCTCGATGCGAGTCGACCGGCCCCCGCCCTGGTCGATCCGGCCTCGGGCATCGCGCCTGGTGCCGACGGCATCGTCCGCATCTCGCTCTCCTCCGATCCCCACTGGGGCTCGGCCTCTTCCGATACCAAGGCGCGCGCCTCGGTGCTGGCGGCGATCGCGAGGGCCCGGCCCAGGAGGGACGCCCTCATCATCCTGGGGGACAATGTGGAGATGGGCATGGAGAATCGCCCCTGGATCGAGGAGCTCCGCGATCTGTCATCGGCCCTTCCTTCGATTCCCCTCGCCGCCCTCATGGGAAACCACGACGCCCTCATCGACGGGCAGTTCCACTACCTCAGCTACCTCTTCCCTGGCGGTGCGAGGACCGATTCGGGCAGCCCCTTCTACTACTCGATGGATGCGGGAGCAGCGAGGATCATCGTCCTCGAGCTGCTCTGGGGCTCGGAAAGCTTTGGACGGCGCCAGGAAGCCTGGCTCGAGAAGACCCTCGCAGGCCTCCCTCCCGGCACGATGGCAATCGTCCTCTCGCATTGCTTCTTCTATTCCTCGGGCTACACCGACGCAGCCACCCTGATGCCCTGGTACGACAATAGAGGCACGATCGAAAGAGTCTCGCCCATCCTCGAGCGGCACCATGTCGAACTCGTGGTCTCGGGCCACAACCACTACATGGAGCTGCTCGAGCACGGGGGCACGAGCTATGCTGTCGTGGGATCGATGGGCGGACGCCCAGACCCCGAGCCGAGCCACGTCTCGCAAGCGTCGAAGTGGTTCTCGAGAGGGGTCTTCGGCCGACTCGACCTCGACATCGGTGCCAGGGGCATCGCCCTCGCCTTCCGCGACGAGGGAGGCGCTCTGCTGCACGAGGCCTTCATTCCAGCAGCCGGGCGCTAGGGGCCCGAGCCCCAAGGCCACCGCTCCTACAGGAGCCCGCCAAGGGCCGCTAGGAAGTCCTTCGTCTGCTCCACGGTGCCCGTGCTCACGCGCAGCCAGGTGGTGTAGCCCCAGAGGGCGCCCGGTCTCACGATGAAGCCCAGTCGCATGAGCTCCTCGAAAAGCCTCATCGAGTCCTTGCCCGTGTCGACAAAGATGAAGTTCGCGCTCGAGTCGACGTACTTGAGGCCCTCGGACTTGAACCAGGCCGTCATCATGCCCAGGCATTCAGCGTTGAGTGCCACCGTCTTTTCGATGTGGGCCCTGTCCTTCAGGGCCCCGACCGCGGCGGCCTGGGCGAGGCGGTTGACGTAGAAGGTCCCCTTCACCTTGCCCAGCTCGGAAATGATCTCCCTCGAGCCGGCCAGGTAGCCTACGCGGATCCCGGCGATGCCTGCTATCTTCGAGAAGGTGCGCAGGACGAGGGTCGAGCCGCGGTTCTTGAGGATCTCGAGCCCCGAGGGGTAGTCAGGCCTGGCGCGGGCGTACTCGTAGTAGGCCTCGTCGATGAGGAGGATGATGTCCTCGCTCAGCCGCGAGACAAAGCGCTCGACCTCGGCCCTTGGCGAGATGCTGCCGGTTGGGTTGTTGGGGTTGCAGAGGTAGACGACCTTGGTGCGCGGCCCGATGCGCTCGAGGTAGGCATCGAGGTCGTGCCTGTGGTCCTTGAGCGGGACCTGGACGGGCCTTCCTCCCATGAGTCCCACCGATTGGGCGTAGACGTCGAAGCTCGGCGCCGACATGACAGCCTCGTCCCCGGGGCCGACGAAGGCCATGGCGACCATGTTGAGCAGATGCTCGCCACCGTTGCCCGCGACGAGCTGGGAGCTCGCGAGGGAGAGCTCGGCTGCCAGGGCCTCGCGGAGGGCGACGCAGCCCGGGTCGGGATAGAGGTTTAGGTGCTCGAGCTCGCCTTGCATCGCCTCGATGGCGAGGGGCGAGGGACCGAGCGGGTTCTCGTTCGAGGCGAGCTTCTGGACCGTATCGAGGCCGTATTCGCGTTTCACGTCTTCTATGGGCTTGCCTGGCACATAGGGCTTCACCGAAGCCAACTCCTTCCTGAACATTTCGCTTGCCATGGGCTTTCTCCTCGTGGTGTCTGACATAAACCCCTCCCCTAGCCCAGGTCGTATTCCCTGGCTTCCTCCTCGCCGCGCAGCACCCGCAGGGCGCCGTTGGCGAGGGACTCAAGCTCGTTCTCTCCCGGATAGACCTCGACGGGGGCTATGAAGCCGACCCTCTGCCTGATCCATCCCGTCATGAGGGCCGAATGGGCGATGCCGCCCGTGAGCGCTATCCTGTCGACCTTCCCGTCCACCACCGTGGCGAGCTCGCCTATGCCCTTTGAGACCTGGTAGGCAAGGGCCTCGTAGACGAGCCTCGCGCGTGCGTCGCCCTTGGCGATCATCGCCTCGACCTCGAGGGTGGAGTTGGTCCCGAGATGTGACACGAGGCCGCCCTTGCCCCGGAGCTTCTTCTGGATGGTCTTCATGTCGCTCGCATAGCAGAGCTCGACCACATCCTTCCAGGGCAAGCGCCCCGCACGCTCGGGCGAGAAGGGGCCCTCGTCGTCGGATACGATGTCGACCATCCTGCCGCCCGAATGCACGCTAAGGGTTATGCCACCGCCGAGGTGGGCGACGATGAGCGTGAGCTCGCTGTAAGGCCTCCCCAGGGCGGTGGCGCACTTGATGGCGGTGGCGCGCATGTTGAGGGCGTGGGAGAAGCTCTTGCGCCTCACCTCTGCGAGGCCGGTGATCCTCGCGACGTCCTCGAGCTCGTCAACGGCGACCGAGTCGTAGATGAAGGCGGGTATCCCCCTGGCCTGGGCTATGTGGTAGGCGATGGCCCCGCCCAGATTCGAGGCGTGGTCGACGAGGGGCCGGTTGACCAGGCGGTCCACCATCGCCTCGTTTACCCGGTAGGCCCCGGACCTGACCGGGGGCAGGAGGCCTCCGCGTCCCACGACGGCGGCGAGCTCTCCTTCGCCGATGCCGCTCTCGGCGAGGGTGGCGGCGATGGACTCGAAACGCATCCTGTACTGGTCGGCGATCCTGGGGAACTTCTCGAGCTCGGCGGCAGAGTGCTCGACGTTCTTCTTGAAGAGCTCCCCGGTCTCGTCGTAGATGGCGATCTTCGTCGAGGTCGAGCCGGGGTTTATGGCGAGTACCTTCATCGCTGTCCTTCCTTTCGGGCGGCCTTGGGGGCCGGAGCCGGTTTCTTCTTGGCGAAGGCGAGGATGGCGCCGAGGGCGATGGAGAGGAAGGCCGCCATCAGTACCCGGTATTCAGGAGGCAGGAGGAAGGTGATGGTGTGGGCGGGAATCCAGAAGATGGGGATGGTCCTGAAGAGGACAAAGCCTACGAAGCCTCTCCAGTCGATCCTCGCTATCACCTCGGCGGCCCGGGGTCCCCGGCTTCCCTTGCCCCGCAGCGCCGCGATATCGATGTAGGTGTCGGTCAGGCGGTGGAAGAGCATCATCGACGGGGCGAAGGTAAGGTTCATCACCGCGCTCACGAGAAAGGCGAAGGCCAGACGGTTTCCTGCGAGGGGCAGGAGGCCCTTGGCCTGGGAGGCGGCGACGCCAGTGCCGAAGATGTCGAAGACCAGCACGATTACGGCGCCCAGAAAGCCCCAGACGAGGGCTCGCCAGACGAGGCCCGCAGGCATCGTCCAGGATCCTCCAAGGATCCTGCGGGCGAGGAGTTCGCCCATCGTGGCCAGGACGAGGAACTTGGCGAAGCCGACGAGGTAGGGCTGGGCGGCCGTCGCCGCGACAAAGATCCGGTTGGTTTCGGGGAGGATGAGGAAGGCCGCGATCGCGGCGAGGATTGCGAGCCAGAGAAGATCACCCTTGCGCATGGACATTCCTTTAGGCCGAGGCCGCGGAGATGAGGAGGGACAGATGCTTTTCCTCGGCGGTGGCCCCGCGGGAGGTGAGGACTATGGGGACCTTCGCGCCCACGATGAAGCCTGCCATCTTCGCGCCGCCCATATACACGAGGGCCTTTCCCAGGATGTTGCCTGCGGCTATCGTCGGCACTATGAGGATGTCGGCGTCGCCTGCAACGGAGCTCTCGTAGGCCTTGATCCTCGCCGATTCGGCGCTCACCGCGAGGTCGAAGGAGATCGGTCCCTCGACGAGGCAGTCGGCGATGGTCCCCTCCGCGTTCATGCGCTTCAAGGCCGCCGCGTCGACGGTCTCACCCATCTTCTCGTTGAGGCTCTCGACCGCCGCGAGCACGGCGACCTTGGGCATCTCGTAGCCGAGGCGCCGCAGGACTCCGACGGCGTTCTCGATGATCTGGCGCTTCTGCTCGAGGTCGGGGTACATGAGCATGCCCCCGTCGGTCATGACGAAGAGCTTGTGGTAGGTCTTCGACTCGAAGACGGCGACGTGGGACATGACGCTGCCGGTGCGCAGACCGTTTTCCTTGTCGACGACGGCCTTGAGGAGGTCTGCGGTCTGGATCTTGCCCTTCATTATGAAGGAGGCGGCCCCGTTCCGCACGAGCTCGACGGCCTTGCGGGCCGAGGAGGCCTCGTCGGCCGCGGCGACAATCGTCCATGGCCTGACGGAGCGTCCAAGGGCCGCGATCGCCTTGGCTATCTTGTCCTCGTTCCCGACGAGGATTGGCTCAACCAGGCCCTCGTCGGCGGCGGCGAGGACGGCCTCGAGGGCATGCTCGTCATGGGCCTCCACGACGGCCACCTTCTTGGGCGCGCCGGCGCTCCTCACCCGCTCTATGAGTTCGTCGAAGTTGCGAAGCATCATGGCCTCCCGGCTCTGGTCTTGGCCTGTGCGGCGCCGGACTCGAGGGCGCGCATGTTCATCTCCACCTGGCCTGCCTTGACGCAGGCGGCCACAACGGGAGTCCAGTCGATGCCCGAGAGCCCCATGGCCTCGATGAGGGCCCCGAGGAGGACCAGGTTCATGGTCCTCGGATTGCCGAGGCCGGCGGCTATCGCGGCGGCGTCGATGACTTTCGTGCTCACCTTGGAAGAGACCAGGTCGATGACCCCCTCGGGATAGTCGTTCTTGCCGAGGAGGATGGGCGTGGAGGGGATCCTGAAGTCGTTGATGACGACGACGCCCGAGGGCTTGAGGAAGTCGAGCCAGCGCAGGGCCTCCATCGCCTCGAAGGCGACGAGGATGTCGGCCTCGCCCGGCCCTATGATGGGGGAGAAGACCTCGGTCCCGTACCTCACCTGGGTCGAGACGCTGCCTCCCCTCTGGGCCATGCCGTGGACCTCGGACATCTTCACGTCATAGCCGGCACCGAGGAGGCCGGTCGAGAGGATCTTGCTCGCGAGTATGGTGCCCTGGCCGCCGACGCCGACGAGGAGGACGTTCTTTGTCTCAGACATTCGGAGCTCCTACAAGGGCGATGGCCTGTTTGGGGCATACCTGGGCGCAGACCTCGCAGCCGAGACACTGGACCTCGTCGATATGGGTCTTCTTCGCCTTCGCGTCGTAGCGCAGGGCGGGGCAGCCGGTGCGGAGACAGGCCTTGCAGCCGACGCACTTCGCCTGGTCGATAGAGCAGAGGAGGGGCAGCGCACCGAACTCCTTCTTCTCCGCCTCGGTCCTCTTCTTGAGGGCGCAGGGCCAGCGCGCCACGATGACAGCCGGCTCGTTCTGGGCGAGGGCCCAGGCCAGGGCCTCCCTGACCTCGCCCAGACGCAGGGGGTTCACCGTCCTGGCCTTCTCGACGCCGAGGGCGCGCACGAGGACCTCGATGTCTATTTCCTTGGTGGGCGCGCCCTGGAGGGTATAGCCGGTACCCGGATTGTCCTGGTGGCCTGTCATCGCCGTGATGCGGTTGTCCAGGATGCAGGTCACCGTCGGAGCCCGGTTGTAGACCGAGCTCATGAGGCTGTTCATGCCCGTGTGGAAGAAGGTCGAGTCGCCGATCACCGCGACGGTCCTCGTCTTCTCGCCAAAGCGCTCGAAGACCTTCTGCGCTCCCTGGGCCATGCTCACACTCGCTCCCATGCAGAGCCCAGCGTCCTTGGCGTTCAAGGGATCCATGCCCCCGAGGCCATAGCAGCCGATGTCGCCGGCTATCATGATGCCCTTGACCTTCCCCAGCTCCACGAAGAAGCCGCGGTGGGGGCAGCCTGCGCAGAGAACGGGCGGCCTTTCGGCGACCGAGGACTTGTCGACCTGGATCGTCGGTGCGGAAGTGCCAAAGATGGCCTTTGCGACGATCGCGGGGTTGAGCTCGCCAAGACGGGGCACAAGCTCCTTGCCGACGCAAGGGATGCCAGCCGCCTTGAGCTGCTCCTCGATGTAGGGCTCGAGCTCCTCGACGACGTACAGCTTGCCGACCCTCGAGGCGAATTCCTTGAGCTTCTTCATGGGGAGGGGATGGCTGAAGCCGAGCTTGAAGAAGGAGGCATCCTTTCCAAAGACCTCCTTCGCGTACTGGTAGGCCACTCCCGATGACACGACTCCGACGGCGGAACCCTTCCACTCGACGCGGTTGAGCTCGGTCTCGTTCGAGAAGGCCTCGAGGGCGAGGAGGCGGTCCTCAAGCACGGCGTGCTGTCTCCGGGCCGTCGCCGGAACCGAGTCGAACTTGTCCAGGCGCTTGACATAGGGCTTCTTTGACCGCGCGGGGACTGTCCCCTCGGTCACAGGCGTCTTGCTGTGGCAGAGCCTCGTCGTCATGCGAAGGAGGACTGCGGTGTCGAAGCGCTCGCTGATCTCCATCGCGGCGACGACCATGTCCTTGGACTCCTGGCTGTCCGAGGGCTCGAGCATGGCCACCTTTGCGAACTTGGCATAGTAGCGGTTGTCCTGCTCGTCCTGCGAGGAGTGGAGGCCCGGATCGTCGGCAGACACCAGGACAAGGCCGCCATTGACCCCCATATAGGCGAAGGTGAAGAGGGGATCGGCCGCCACGTTGACCCCGACATGCTTCATGGCGGCGAGGGAGCGCGCCCCCGCTATCGAGGCGCCAATGGCTGTCTCGAGCGCGACCTTCTCGTTCACTGCCCATTCCGCTGTGATGTCGTCCTTGTAGACAGCGATGTTCTCAAGGATCTCGGTGCTCGGTGTGCCTGGGTAGGCGGAGGCGAAGCTGATTCCCGCCTCGAGGGCGCCCCGGGCCACTGCCTCGTTGCCGGTCATGAGGATCTTCATCCTGGTTGTACTCCTCGATAGACCTCCGGCTGCATGCAGTTCGCCGGAAGATCGCGTACCTGGTTCTATGCAAGTGTCGTGCCAATCTGGAAATGCGCTCTGTGACGAGAATTGCAGTCACCGCACCTCGCCGTTTTTGGGCTTTTTGGGACTTTCTGGCTTATTGGCGAGGCCTATAAGACCCAAAAAACGGGGCTGCGGCCATGACGCCGGTCTAGGTGCCTGTCGGCCTTTGGACCGCCGAATTCCCTTTCCTGAGAAGGCAGGATAGAATTCGGGAATGGGAACCCGATTCAAGCCAGTGGACCGCGACCAGCCTTTGTTGTTGCCCTACGACCTCAAGGAATGGCTGCCGGCCAAC
>JANXYO010000032.1 GCA_025356015.1 Spirochaetaceae bacterium | reverse complement strand
CTGCTCGCCGGCGCCGGGGGCTATACTCGCCGCCCATGACCAGCCCCCATCCCCGCATCGACTACGAGGCAGAGCTCAATCCCGAACAGCTCCTGGCCGTGACGACGACAGAGGGCCCGCTGCTCATCATCGCGGGCGCCGGATCCGGCAAGACCAGGGTCATCACCTTCCGGATGGCCTACATGCTCGAGCGGGGCATACCCCAGCACGCCATCCTCGCCCTGACCTTCACGAACAAGGCCGCGAAGGAGATGGCCGAGCGGGTGCGCTCGATCACGAAGAAGAAGCTGCGCGACCTCACCGTCTCGACCTTCCACGCCTTCGGCGTGAAGATCCTGCGCAAGGAGATACACCGCCTCGGCTTCAAGGACAACTTCTCGATCTACGACGAGGCCGATAGGACCCAGCTCATCAAAGACTGCGCGCGGGAGCTCGGCTTCCGCATGGAGGCCTTCGACGCCATGAAGGTCGGTGGCCTCTTCTCCGAGATCAGGACCCAGCGCAGGCCCTGGGAGAAGGCAGACGACGCCTACCGCCAGCTCTACGACGAATACCGCCGATCGCTAAAGATCTTCAACGCGGTCGACTTCGACGACCTCATCGTCCTGCCGATCGAGATCTTCGAGCTCTTCCCCGAGGTCGCCGCCGCCTACCGGGAGGTCTTCCGCTACGTCATGATCGACGAATTCCAGGACACCTCCCTCATCCAGTACCGCATGATGCGCCACCTTTCGGAGCGCAATGTCTGCGCCGTCGGCGACGACGACCAGTCGATCTACTCTTGGAGGGGAGCCAACTACGAGAACCTCATGCGTTTCGAGCGGGACTTCCCCGGGGTCGTCGAGATCAAGCTCGAGCGAAACTACCGCTCGACCTCGACCATCCTCGATGCTGCGAACGCGGTCATAGCGAACAACGAGAACCGCAAGGAGAAGGCGCTCTGGTCCCACGGAGGCGAGGGCGGGACGCCCATCCAGTTCCACGCCCCCGAGGACGAAGGGGCCGAGGCCGAGTTCATCGCGCGGACGATCAAGGAGATCAGGCTCAAGGAGCAGGTCCCCTACGGCCAGTTCGGGGTCCTCATCAGGACCAACAACCTCACGCGGCGGCTCGAGGAGGCCTTCCTCGCCGAGCAGGTGCCCTACAAGGTCTCGGGCGGCACCTCCTTCTACGGGCGCAAGGAGATCAAGGACATAATCTCCTACCTGCGCGTCATCTCGAACCCCGACGACGACGTGAACCTCCTTCGTATCATCAACACGCCCCGGCGCGGCATCGGGAAGGCCACCCTCGAGAGACTGAACGCGATCGCGAGGCCGCGCAACGCCTCGCTGCGCACCACCATGGAGCTCGTGAGGTCGGGGACCCGCATAGAATCGACGGCCTCCCTCCCGGGCGAGGGGGACCAGCCGACCCTGGGCATGCCCGGCTCCGAGCTCGGCCACGGCCTCGCCTTTGGTGGCCTGCCGGAGCGCTCAGTCCAGGACATCTCCGCCTTCCTGGACTTCCTTGACGAGTACCGCGAGGAGCTCCTCGGCAAGAAACGCATCGCCGCCAAGGTCCGCCAGCTCATGGAGAGCATCGACTACTGGGCCTACCTCGTCGAGGAGAACCGCCAGAACGAGAAGGCGGCCAAGTGGAAGTTCCACAACCTCGAGATCCTCGTCCAGTCCATCGAGGAATGGGAGAAGGACCCCGACACGATGAACCCGGGCCTCTATGAATGGCTCAACCGCGTGAGCCTCGTCACCAGGGACGACCTCCAGGACGAGGGCGACGGCAAGGTGAACCTCATGACCATCCACGCCGCGAAGGGGCTTGAGTTTGACGTCGTGTTCATCGCGGGCTGCGAGGACGGCATCATCCCCCACGCCCGCTCGCTCGAGGAGGGCGAGGGGAACCTCGAGGAGGAGCGCCGCCTATTCTACGTGGCGGTGACCCGGGCGCGCAGGAGGCTCTTCATCACCGCCTGCCTCAGGCGGCGCAAGCAGAACCAGTCTGTGGACTGCGTGCCTAGCCCCTTCCTCCAGGAGATACCCCAGAACCTCATCGCCCAGGTCCTCGCCGAGTCGGACTTCACCGAGGACGAGGGAGCCGAGTACTTCGGGAAGCTCAACGCCATGTTCGCCGTCCCACCCGGGGAGGGGAACGGAGAGCCGGGACCAGGCATGCCCACCGCGTCGGGCGGCTAGGAGGGCCTATCCCAATTCTTCATTTGACAAGGGCTCTGCCGTAGTGGTAGGGTTAAAGTTAAGCGATCCGTGGACTTGAGGAGAAACGTTTGCCGATCCTCAGAGAATACAAAAGAAAAGAGAACGCGGTTTTCCGCCGCTTTTCCGCAAGCCTCGGATCGGCAGCTCAGCGCTGCGGACGCGTCCTCGGCCGTCTCTTCTCCGGCGGCAGGCAGAGAATCACCATCATGCTCATCCCCCACGACGAGCGCAAGATCAGGGATGTGCAGCTCAGCTTCTTCGGAGTCGCGGGCATCGCCGTCGCCTCGGTCGCGCTCATCGTCCTGTTCGGCCTCTCCCTCGCCCACAGCTCCGACTCCCAGCGCAGGCTCGACAAGGACTCCCAAGAGCTCGCGGCTGCCCGCGCGAACCTCGATTCCCTCAGGGAGGAGGCCGGGCGCCTGTCCGCGGCGGCCAAGCAGTTCGAGACCGCCCTGTCCAGTTCCCTTGCAAGCGTCGGCATCGTCCTGTCTTCAGGCGACGGCGGGACCCAGGCGGGGAGCCTCTCGTCCTTCCTCGGCATAGAAGGAAGGGAGGGAAGGGACGGCGGCGAGCTCTCCCGGCTCGACAAGCTCCTCGAGGACTCGGCGGCGCCCATCGAGCAGATCGGCTACCTCCTTCGCAACCAGAACGCCGTCATGACCGACATCCCGAACATCTGGCCGATCAAGGGCGGCATCGGCCACATATCCATGTATTTCGGGCAGAACATAAACCCCTTCACGGGGCAGTGGTACACGCACACGGGCCTGGACATCTCGACCTTCGGCCAGGGCGACCCGATAATCGCGACGGCCGATGGCACCGTGGTGAGCCTGAGCTACGAGTCGGGCTACGGCAACAACATCATCATCAGGCACAAGCACGGCTTCTACACGAGGTACGCCCACCTTCAGGCCTTCCGCGTCAGGAGGGGCCAGCAGGTGAAGCAGGGCCAGATCATTGGGCTCCTCGGCAACACCGGCCTCACCACGGGCCCCCACGTCCACTACGAGGTCCACCTCGGAAGGGATGTCATCGATCCTACCAAGTTCCTGAACATCAGGGCCAGCGAGATCGCCCTCTCGAACAAGCCTGGGGAGTGACTCCAGGCCCGGACCGGGCTCACCGCGGAGCACGCGGAGGGAATGTGAGGCGAGGTCTGCGGGCTTCATGCCAATGGCCGGACTGCCGTTCCCAGACCCTCAAGACAGGCCAAGGAAGCATCCCAGGCTGTCCGGGCCGCAGGGGGTGTCCTACTCAGTCTTGATCCAGGTCAGCTCGTGTCTGTTGTGCCAGAGGTGGACCACCCTTGATCCCGGGATCGAGGCGAAACGGTCCGTCGTCTCCTTGTCGAAACTTGAACCCTGCATCTTGATCGTGCACACGAAACGGCTCGCCAGCCCCGACTCGAGCCAGAGCTCCACCCACTTGAACAGGGCGGGCGGGTAGCAGATGACGTCGGAGAAGATCCAGTCGACCTTGCCCAGGTCGGAGGGAAGCAGGCCGAAGGCATCGCGCCTGAGGGTCTTCACGTTCGGCAGAGCGGCGATCCGCGGCTCGAGATCGGCCCTGTCCACGGCGAGGACCTCGGCACCGAGCCGGGCGAGGGCCCAGGTCCAGCCCCCCGGTGCCGCCCCGGCATCGAGGCAGAGCTCACCCTCCCTGGGAAGGACCCTGGCGAGGAGGAGGGCCTCCCAGAGCTTGCGGTAGGCCCTGGACGGCGGGCCCTCGTGGTCCTCCTCGAACTCGAACTCCCCATTCGGGAAGGGGCTCGAGCAGCTCGCCGAGGCAAGCATCCTGTGCTCGTCGAGGAGGGTGAAGGCGCCCATGGGGACATCGGGCACATTGAAGGGGAAGGGCTTGGGCTTCCAGGGAAGCGGGGGCAGGCGCTCGGCGATGAGGGCGCTCCGCCTGTGCAGACGGCTTGGGAGGACAGCCCAGTTCCGCTGCATGCCGCGCAGGATGCGCGCCGCGTCACCCACCGACTCGAAATCGATGAGGCCGGGCTTGAGCCAGACATTCCTGGTCCAGTAGGCGCTCCTGGGGGGGCCTGAGACCGTGACGAGCTCCCCGTCGAGGCGTTCGCGGTCCGGGAGCTCTCCAAGCAGGTGGTCCAGGAAGCCCCTGGCGGCGTGATAGCAGGTGGCGTCGAGCTCTCGCACCGCGCGAGTATGGATGGGGCGCGAAGGAGGAGTCAAGGCGCGCGGGCCCCCTCGGCATACATCCGGCCCCGCCGGCCCGGGCTATATGAGCTTCCGGGCCCGCGACTGGATAAATAGCATGCGGTTCCAGCGATTGCCCTCGAGGAATCCGTCCTTGTGCGCCGCCTCCCCCATCCGTCCGGCCCTCACCTGGAGGCCCTTGAAGGCCTTGCTCAGGGCTGTCACGGCATCCATCGCCCCTGGCACCGACTCCTCGAGGAGGATGTAGCGGTAGAAGAGGTAGAGATGGACCGCGGGATGGTTCGCGGCAAGACGATCCTCCCGCGACCGGGCATCGAGGGCAGAGGCTTTCTCTATGGCGACCGTGCCGCCGGCGGCGAGGCCGACAGCGTAGTCGGTGAAGGCTCGCACCTGGTCCTCGAGGTAGCTCATCTTCGCGCCGAAGCCCACCGCCCTTTCCTCCATCGAGCTGAAGCCCGAATCCCAGGGGAAATAGTCGGCCGAGGCGAAAGCCGGCTTGGCCACCCGGGCCTGGGCCCTCTCGGCCAGGCGGGCCGCCTCTTCCCTCCTGCCCTCCCATGACTCGAGCTCGGCCAGGAACCACAGGGCCTCGGGGTCCTCCCTGTGGCGGCCGAGGATTTCCCTGGCCCGCTCGGCCTCGCCCGCCCAGGAGGCTGACCTGCCGGTCCAGATCTCGGCCCTGGTGGCGGCCTCGGGCTGGCCGTAGACCCTGGCCTCGGCGCGGACCTTGCCGAAGGCCTCCTCGGCGTGGGTGTAGCGGCCGAGCTCGAAGGCCGAGCGTCCCTCCATGAAGGCGAAGCCCATCTCCCAGTCAAAGCGGAACGAACGCCTGGCCCAGGCCGCCCCCGCCGCTATCCTTGTGTTCGACCGGCTCAGGTCACCGATCACGAAATAGGCTGAGGCCTCGGCCTGCGCGGCGAGCATGCACTCAAGGGGATCGACCAGGAACTCGGCCATGTCGTAGGCGTTGGCCAGGTAATCGGCCCCTTCCTGGAGCTGCTCCTGGGCGAGGGCGCAGAGCCCAAGGAGACGGTGGGCCTTGGCCTCGGCCCGCTCCGCCCCCTCGGCGTGGAGGCTCATGAGGGCGTTCTTCGCCCGGTTTGCGGCAGCGGGGGCGCGGTGGTCGGCGTATTCCATGAATCCGCGCGCGAGGGCTGCCATGCTGGAGGCGATCCGCGCCCCCGAGGCCGCCGTGGGATCAATCCTTGGCTCGGCCGGATTGCTGAGGATTTCCCGCTCGACCCTTTCGAGGGCGGCAAAAGCGGCTTCCCGGTCGGCCCTCCCGTAGGCAGCCAGGAAGGAAGCGAAGCCCTCGAGGGGCGATCGTTCCAGGGCTCCGGCCGCCTGCTCTGAGCTTCCGTAGACGGCGTCAGCCGACAGGCTGTCGAGGAGGAGGCGCAGGAAGGTCGAGCTCGAGGCGCCGGGACCGGCCGCGGAGCGGACCTGTCTGTAGAAATCGAGGGAGGGAACGATCCTGCGCGACTCATGGAGCCGCAGGAGCCTCGCCGCGAAATCGGCGCGGAAGGCCGAGCCGCCGTCGGGGAGGACCCTCGAGGCCCTCCTCGCGGCCTCGTCCTGGGCTATCCGCGGCGGTTTTTCCCTGTCGATGAAACCCAGGGTCGCGAGGGCCTCGAAGGCCAGTGGACGGATACCCGGGACAAATCCTATCGAATCCAGGAATGCCTCGGTGTCTTCGGCTGTCATCACCCCCTCGCAGGAATGGAGGGCCAGGAGGAGTTCGGCGTACTCGGGGGGGAGGGTCTCGAGGACTGCCTGGGCAAGGTCGGCGGTGGCGACGGCCGTGGGCAGGAGGGGGATAGATGCCGGCCTGGTCGCGGCGAGGCGAACGGCGCAGGAGAGGCGGAAGGCCTCGCCCCCGGCGAGCCTCGCGATCGAGGAGGCGAGCTCGCTCCTTCCGATCGCCGGGGCCGCTGCGGCGGCGATCCCCTCGATGACGGAAGCTCCCGGCCCCCCTGCCTGAATCCTCCTGGTCCCTGGTGGTGGCCAGGTCTCCGGCAAGGCAGTGCCGGCGGCGAGGACGGTGATTCCCTCCTCGATGAGGAGGTTCTCGAGGAGGGTCTTGAGCAGGGATCGGCTCTCGCTCGAGAGGTCCTCGATGCCGTCAATGACCAGGAAGGCCGGCCTCGAGAGGGCGCGTTGCTCCCTCGCGTAGAGGCGCAGGGCGGTGGCGCTGCAGATCCTGAACCTGATGCCGAGGCCTGCGGTGAAGCTGTTTCGGTAGGGCGAGCGCCTGAGGAAGTCGAGGATGGGCGAAAGCTCCTCGAGGAGGCCGCGCTCGGCACCCGAGAGGAGCTCTCCGGCCCTCGCGAGCGACAGGGAGCCCAGGGCGTCCACGAGGGGCCCATAGGGGGAGGGTCTCACCCTCGACACCGCGATGCGCAGGAAGGCAATGCTCTCGGGGTAGAGACGCCCGAGGGCCGCGTCGAGGCTGTCGATGGCCGAGCGTCCGGCGCCGATGACGGCGAGGTGGGACGAGCTGCGCGCGCCGATCCCGATCTGGCCGATCTCGTCAATGAGCAGTTCGACCGAGGGCCCTGAGGGGGGAGGGAGCTCGGCCTCGGCGGGAAGGGCGGGGCGGGAATACAGGTTTTCCAGGACCTCGAAGCAGAACCTTGACCGACGGGATTCGCTCGCTGGGGACTCGCCGCCCGGCCTGCCCTTTCTCGAGGTCACGTAGTAACGCGAGAAATCGGCTCTTGCCGTGCCGCCGACGAAGAGGCCGTCCCCGGGCACGTCGATCCACATCCGGTCGAGCACGCGAAGGGCCTCGTCCGGGGAGGCGGGCAGGGATTCGATCAGGAGGGCCCAGCCATGGAGGGAGGGCGAGAGGGCCCGAAGCCGCGGCTCGAGAAAGCGCGCCGCCTCGGCGGCCCTAAGCCGGCAGGGGCGGATGCCCTCGTCGAAGGCGAAGAGGAAGGACTCGTCTATGGGGATGAGGTTCGCGGCGAAGGCAATGGCCGCCTCGTGGACGTGTTTCCTGAGCTCGGCGGCAGCAATCCTGTCCGCGAGCTCGATCTGGGCGTGAAAGGGGATCTTCAAGTAGAGTCCGATCATTGTCGACTGCCCCCCGTCTCTGAAGGCAGTATAGGCCAATTCTGGCGAAGCTGCCCCCCACTTCCGTCGTCGATCAGCCATTATAAACACATGCAGCCCGGTTCGCATGAGCCTTTGGCGGGCAAATCAGGTAAAAACTTGACTCGCATTATCGCGGATGCTACACTAGGCGGTCAGGAGGCGAGTCCCGAGCCAGCGGTGCGTGACCACGCTTCACGTCGGCGAAAGGGCAACCACCATGGTCTGGGAAATCATCGCTAGTGCGTCGAGTGGCTCGCTTCTCGTGAAGCTCGCGCTCTCCACCGTCCTCATCGCCGCCTTCCTCTTCCTCCGAAAGAGGGAGACCGAGGGTTCAATGGGTGGCTACGCCATCCTGGCAGGCCTCCTCGTCCTGCGGGACCTTGGTTTCGCCTTCCTTCCCTCGCCCGACTTCTACGTGGCGTCCGAGCTCGCGGTCTTCGGTCTCCTGCTCTACCTCGCGACCTACACCTTCCAGGTGGCCTGGGCCCTGTGGGTCCCGCTGTCGATCGATGCCTGCGCGGCCCTCCTTGTTGCGTTCAACGCGTCTTTCCGCTTCGCGCCGGCCCTCCCGCTCGCGGCCGTCCACGCCGTCGCGGCGATCCCGATAGCTGCCCTGGTCCTCATACCCCTCGCGAAGCGGGCAGACGCCGATACCACGGCCCGGGAGCTGTCACTGGCATCGGCCCTGCCCTTCGGCCTTGGCTCCCTGGCCTACCTCGCCGCAGGGCTGGCCCTCGGCCCGGCCTCGCCCGTCTACCAGGGCATCGCCGTCCCCCTGTTCTACGGCCTCATCTTCTCCCTCGGCTTCTTCTTCGTCGACATCACCCAGAGCCAGCTCGTGAGCGCTGTCGAGTACTATGAGGAATCGATCGACTCCCTCTACGACCTGCTTTCCGCCACCGGCGGGGCCATCAAGCCCGCCTTCGTGATGCAGGACGTGCTCGACAGCATGGTGCGGGCCGTCGTGGAGCGCAGCGGAGCCGATGGTGGCATCATCCTCCTCGCCGACGAATTCGAGGAGAGCGTGTCCGTTCGCGCCCTTTCCGGCACCTATCCTCCGCCCTTCAAGCTTCCCGAGAGCCTGCCCAAGAATGAGGAGCGAGTCTCGGCCTTCGTGAGGCACTCCCGCTTCAAGCTGGGCGAGGGAATCCTCGGCGAGGTGGCCCAGACGGGGAAGCACGTCTTCTCCTCGGCCGCTGGCGATGTCCAGATGGCCGACAACGGCGACGAGGTCTGGCTCAGCGCGGGCGCCCTCATCGCCGTCCCCCTCATCGTCCAGGACAGGATCATCGGGGCGATCTCGGTGGCGAAGACGGGTGAAGGCAGCTTCACCGAGCGGGACTTCGACCGGTGCAAGCTCCTCGCCAATTTCGGCTCGATCGCGGTAGCCAACTCCTTCTCCTACCTCGAGGCGGCCGAGAGGAGCGACATCGAGCGGGAGGCTGCCATCGCCGAGAACATCCAGCGCAGCCTGGCGCCCCAGAAGCTTCCCGAGCTGCCTGGAATGTCCTTCGGAGCCTTCACGAGCCCGGCCAGGGGTGTCTGCTCCGACTTTTACGATGTCATCCAGACGGGACCGTCGCGGGCCATCCTTGCGGTCGGCGATGTCGCCGGCAAGGGCGTGGCCGCAAGCCTGGTCCTCGTCATGGTTAGCTCGATCCTTCACCTGATCACCAACTCGGCGAAGGAGGTGGCCGTCCTGCTGCAGTGGGTGAACCGCGGGGTCACGGGCAAGGTGGACATCGACCACTACGCGACCCTGGGCCTTGTGTCGGTCGACTCAAGGACGGGGGAGATCGAGTTCTCGAACGCGGGACACCAGCCCGTGATCGTCTACCGCCAGGATGCCGACGAGATAGAGACCATCGACATGAAGAGCATCCCGATCGGAGTGGATCGCGGGACGCCCTATGCCTCCAAGCGGCTCGGCCTCAAGGGTGGGGACGTCCTCGTCATGTACACCGACGGCATCATAGAGGCGATGAACGCCCAGGGAAAGCAGTTCGGAAGGAAGAATCTCGGGAACATCCTGCAGCGCGACCACAGCTTGAGCGCGAGGGAGATCGCCCAGCGCATAAGGGACGATCTCCTGGATTTCGTGGGGAGTTCGCACCAGCACGACGACCAGACCGTCCTCGTCATGAAATCGAAGCGCTAGAGAGGGGAGGAGCTAAAATCGCATGGAACTGAAAATCAGGAAGAGCGGAGACAACTATATCATCGACGTCAACGGGGAGATGGACCTCTACAACTCCTACAAGCTGAAGGAACTGGTGATGAAGATGCTCGAGAAGAAGGTCGAGCGCTTCATCATCAACCTCGAGAACGTGGACTACATCGACTCCAGCGGGATCGGGGCCCTCATCTACATCTGTTCCACCATCAAGAAGATGGGACTCAGGCTCGTGATAACCAACATCCATGGCTCCGTGAAGAAGGTCATAGAGCTGACCAAGCTCATGGGCTATTTCCCGATCTCGTCGAACATCGACGAGGCACTGCAGAGAATGGGGAGCTAGAGGCAGCATGAGAGACAACAGCACCGCACCCAAGCCTATCCAGGTCGACGAGAACTCGCCGCTTTTCGACAAGACGGGGATGCTCCACAAGGAGTTCCCCTCCGATTTCCGCCAGATCCGCTATTTCACCCTCCTCATCGTCCAGTCAGCCCCTCCCGACATCAAGGAGATAAACCTCCTCGAGCAGCAGATCAGCGAGATCATCAAGAACGCCGTCAAGCACGGCAACAAGTGCAATGTCGAGAAGAAGGTCAGGATCTGGTACTCCTTCAGCTCCGAGCACGCCCACCTCATCGTCGAGGACGAGGGAAGCGGTTTCAAGGATCTCGAGAAGTGGAACGACTTCAACAAGAAACGCCAGAAGCTGCTCGAGGGCCAGGACTACGAGGCCCTCGCGGACTTCGTCTCCTACCGCGGCGCGGCAGCCGATGAGAACGACGGCGGCAACGCCCTCTTTGCGGCCGTCGAGTACTGGTCGGGGGGCTTCGTGTTCAACTCGAAGCGCAACTGTGTCGCGATGCTCAAGCGCTTTCCGCAGAAGCGAAAGGGCGTCGAGCTCGAGTCAGAGGCCTAGAGAGAGTGGAGCGCCCGTCTCAAGGGCGCTCCGGTCTAGTCCAGCTTGAAGGGCATCTTGATGCCCAGGCCCTCGACTCCCGTCGCGTCCGAGTCCTTGAAGTCCCGCCCGTAGAGGGATTCGAAGAGGAAGCGGAAGTCCTCGGGAGCGATCTCCTCGTAACCGACCCCGTAGTAGACGAGCTCGGCGTCCCTGTAGGTGCGTTTCACGGTCGCGTGAGCCTTCACCTGCCTGTCGCCGACCTTGATCACGAGATCAATGTCGGAGCCTGGCAGGAGGGCCGCCGCAAGCTCCCTCGAGGTGTTTGTGAACAGGAGCCCTCCGGCGCTTATGTCGAGGACATTCGCGGGCAGGTCAGAGGCCTTCTTTGGCGCGTCCTTGAAATAGCCGTTGATCTTGAGCGACCAGGCGAGGATTTTGGCGAACTGGTGGAAGGTCTCGAGGATAGCGAGGTCGAAGGGCGGCTTGCCCGCCAGCTTGTTAATGAGGACGACGTATCCTATGACGTACTCCTGGAAGATGACCGGCACCATGAGCTCGGAGAGGATGCCCGAGCTCTTCTTGGTCCTCTCGAAGCGGGTGAGCTCCTCGTCGATGAAATCCTCGTGCACGCCCTGCTCGCGCAGGTAGTCGGCGAAGCCATCGCGCGTCACAAAGCGCGGCTGGACGTAGGGATCGACGATGGGCAGGCTGCCCGAGGTCGATGGAAAGTAGTAGATCTTGCCCGTCCTGACGATCAGCCTTTCCTCGAGGGTGTCGGGGCGGCGGTCCTTGAACATCCTGATCGCGCGCTCGCTGGCGAACTCCCCGCTTCGCAGCTCGAACTCCTTCACCAGGTTGCGTATGTCCCCGGGGTTGAAGGCCTTGGAGGGCTCAGGCTCGGTCACGGGGTCGAACTCGCGCGTCATGGGGAAGGAGAGGTCATAGCGGTCGCCGCGGAAGGAGAATGAGACCATGAGCTTGCCGGGAGGCGCGCGGCGTGTGTAGCGGCGGCCCAGGTTCTTGTATACGGTCTCCGGCATCTTGACGGCGAGATAGCTTTCCTTGATCTCGACAGCCTTTGCGCGGAAGGCCATGGGCTGGTCGCGCCACACGAAGCGGAACTCGTAGACCTGGCCCTTGCCGAGAAGCCGCAGGGGCATGGAGTGGGTGAGGGTGATGCCGTCGCTCGTCATCTCTTTGATGTTGACCGGCCATTCCCCCGTGCCCGCGATGAGCAGCAGGCGCACTTTGTCATCCCGAACCGAACCAAGGACGAATTCCTTCTCGATGCGCTTGAGGCTCGTTGCCATTTTTTCAGTCTCCTGGTCCGAGGGCTGCGCGCCCTCCCGCTTCGAAATTGACCGCGCCTTGATCGCCCGGCCTTCCAATGGAGAGGCTCTCGACATACCATTCCCCGTCGCTCGACCGCAGGGACAGGAGCCCCTGCCGGCCTGGATCGGCATCCCGAGGGACCTGGCGCACCCTGAGCCAGGCGCTGTCCCCGTCCACGGTGAGCTTGCCGAGTCTGAATCGCTCCGGGGTCTTCGGATCCGCGGCGGGGGCGAGGGTGATTTCCAGGATGGCTCGCTCAGCGGGGTACAGCAGGCCTGGATCAAGCCTGCCGTCGGAGTACCCGTCCATGAAACGTTGTGCGGTCCTGAAGGCTGCCAGGGAAGCGCCGGCGCGCCGGTCCTGGAGGGGACCAATCGCGAAATCCTCGGGCATGAGGGCGGCATTGGCGCCAAGTCCAAAGGCCCTGAGCGAGGCGGTGAGCGCGCTCTTGGGCTGGGCCTTGATCGCCTGGGGGGCCTGGGCCGGTGAGGCTATGTTGCGCGAGGCCGCAGGGGGAGGGGTCATGGCGGGGAGCAGGGGGGGCGCAGCCGAGGCCGTCTGGCCGGGAGCCCTGGTCGGGGCGGCCTCTCCGGCCGGCTGGGCCCTGCCCGCCTCATTTGAAGCGGGCGCGCGGCGCGCGCAGGACAGGACCGGCACCAGGAACATTGCTGCCGCAAGCACAGCGACAAGGCGCGTGGAATGCGATGCGCCCCCTGCGGGGAATCCCGGTGAGCTGTACAAGCTGTCCATCTCATGTAAATATGTAGCGCAAACATGAGCAAGGGTCAATCTAAGCGGAGGCAGCGATGAAATCGGGGGCGCTTCTCGAGCATCTCGCGTCGTCCTTCACGGAACCTGTACGGGATCCCCTGTGGGGCAACATTTTCCTGAGCCCCGGCCTCGAGGCCCTCGCCAGCTCCGTCCCCTTCGCCAAGCTCGCGCGGATCAAGCAGCTCGGTCCCGCCCATCTCGTCTATCCGGGGGCGACCCACACGCGCCGCGCCCACTCTCTCGGCGTCCTCCACATGGCGAGAAGGCTCTGCATGGCCCTGGTCGCGAGGGGCGGCATGGATTTTGTGTCCCGCGAGGGCCTGGATTCCTTCCTGGCGGCGGCCCTGTGCCACGACCTCGGACACTTTCCCTTCGCCCACTCCCTCAAGGAGCTGCCCCTGGCGGAGCACGAATCCCTGACCGCCCGCCTCGTTCTCGAGGAGCCCCTGCGTTCCCTGGTGGGCGCGACGGGCGCCGACCCCGAGGCTACGGCAGCCATCGTGGACCAGGACCTCGGCGACCGCGGCGACCGCGAGATCAGGTTCTTCAGGGGCCTGCTCTCGGGGGTCCTCGATCCGGACAAGCTCGACTATCTGAACCGTGACGCCTTCTTCTGTGGCGTCCCCTACGGCATCCAGGACGCGGACTTCATACTCCAGCGCGTCGCCGTCGGTCCCGACGACAGGCTGGGCATCGAGGAACGCGGCCTCATGAGCGTCGAGAGCCTCCTTTTCTCGAAATACCTCATGTACCGCTCGGTCTACTGGCACAAGGGCGTCAGGGCGGCGACCTCGATGATCAAGAAGGCCGTCCTCCTCGCCCTCGGCGAGGCGGTCCTCTCGCCCCAGGACCTCTACGGCCTGGATGACGATTCCTTCTACGCAAGCCTGCGCGCGACGAGGTTCGCTCCCTTTGCCCTCGCCGAGGCGGTGTTCGAGGGCCGCCTCTACCCCGTCGTCCTCGATATCCCCTTCGACGAGGCCGATGCGCGGCACAGGGCCCTCCTGGACCTAGGCTCGCGGCTCAGGATCGAGGGCGATATCGCCGAACTCGCCTCGGCCACGAGGTCGAGGCTCGACCCCCTTGGCATCGTCGTCGACCTTCCCGAGCCAGTCTCCTTTGAGACCGACCTCGGCGTGATGGTCGACGGGGGCAGCAGGAAGGGCGGCAGGGCCCCCACGCTCGCCTTCGCCGAGAGCCCGACCGTGTTCTCCCCTCCCGTCGTCGCGGGTTTCGCCCGGGCCCTGCGCCGCGTCCGGGTCTTCTGCGCCAGCTCGCAGGAGGCGGTCGGGAAGGCGGCGCTCGAGCTGCTGGGAAAGCCCTAGGCCCGAGCCCGAGTCGTTGCGGTTTGGGCTGGAAACGCATAGACTTGTCCACAGAGGGTCCCAATGCTGTACAGCGGGGGCCAAGGGGTTCTGGAGGCAGCATGGAAATTCGTAATCTCATGGAGTACTCGGTCAAGGCTGTCGTCGATGAGCTGTTCGATAACGAGACCAGAGAACCCCACCTTGGCTATTGCACCTGCGACCAGTGCCGTCTGGACGTCGAGTGCTATGTCCTTAACAGGGTCAAGCCCGAATACATCGTCTCAAGCAGGGGCCTCGCGTACAGCGAAAAAGAGGGGCTCGACAAGGTCCAGCGCCGGGCCGACATCATCTCCTTGGTCAAGGAAGGCTGGGGGAGGGTCACTCACGCCCCAAGGACGACCTCGGACCACAATGCCCCCCACGCCGTCCTCGAATCCATCCAGGGGCCGGCCTACAACTTCCCGACGATCATGGGCAGGGCCTTCGACGGCCGCACCTTCGCCCCGGTGCCAGAGGGCAAGGTCACCCTCCTCGAGGCCGGCAGGGAGGTCGTCATGGTGGATTCGAACTGGCAGAACCCCTTCATCCTGGCCGGGGGAACGGCCGGGACCTATATCTTCTGGCCACTTCCCCTGGCCGCCCCGGCCCAGGCCGAAGCGAGGACCTGGACCTTCGAGATCAGGGTCGATGTCCCAGGCTTTGATTCCATATCGCATTTCATCGAGCTCCAGCTCGAGGTCGAGGCCGAGGTCCGCTCGGATTTCTCCCTCCAGCGGGTCCACAAGATACCCGACCTCTACCTCTTTCCGGTTGGCACCGACGAGGGCGGAGACTAGGGGCAGAGCGGCGCCATCGGCCGCCTCCCTTAAGTCCATCAGGTATAGGCGACGAGCTCGAAGGACGGGACAAGCTCAAGGTAATGGTAGCATGATCGGATGCCCCGCTCCTCCGTCCTCCTGATCTTGACGACGCGATAGGCGATTATCCGCGGCGTCGCCAAGGGCAGGGCTAGGACAAGGCCGTTCATGTCCACGAGATCCTCGATCCCAAGGGGAAGCGGGATCTCCTGGCAACCCCCCTCGGGGAAGACAACAAAGTACTCGTCAAGGCTCATCGTCCCACCAGAATAGCCATTTCCCCATCCTTCATCGAGTGCCCCCTGCGTATGACGCGTCCGATGCGCCGCCCGAGGCCAGCGGCGGTCGCGCGCGCTGCCCTGTCGGGCTCGGTGTCTTCGACAGAATTCGCCTTATCCCGCAGTGCCTGCCGAAGCCAGAGGTCCCGGCCCAGGCCGCGCGGAGCGCTTTCTTCTATAAAGGGCCTTGTTTCTGATACAACTATACAGATGTGTGGACATGGCCGGGAAAATATTAGTTCTGTCGATTCTTTTCGAATTTGCCTTCGTTGACAGTACCCCGGCAAGGAGTACTATAAGATTCGTGTGGGAAATAGTGGGAAAACGTAGGAACTAGTGGAATGAATCTACTGACTGGTGAGTTCAGGAACACCCTGGACGAAAAAGGACGACTGTCTCTTCCGGCAAAGCTCAGGGGAGAGCTGCCGGGGACCAGCTTTGTCCTCACCCAGGGAGTGGATGCCTGTCTCTGGCTCTTCCCGCCCGAACAGTGGAGCGTCCTGTCGAAGAAGTTGATCGAATCCACCAGCCTCTTTTCCGCAAGGGCGCGCCTGGTCCAGCGCCGGATTCTGGCCCCCGCCCAGGAAGTGGAGGTCGACAAGCTCGGACGGCTCGCCATTCCGCAGAGCCTCAGGGAATTTGCAGGTCTCACGAAGGAATGCGTCATTTTGGGGATAACGAAGTACATCGAGATATGGGATGCCGAGGGATACCGCAAGTACCTCGAGGAGAACGAGTCCGAATTCATAGCCGCAGCCGAAGAACTGGGAGGGCTGACCCTCTAGCGCGCGAGCGCCACGAGGGTCGGTATTCGGCGATGGGCGACTTTGTCCATGTTCCGGTCATGCTGGAGGAGCTTTTCGCCTTCCTTCTGCCCCCGCGTCCAGACTCCACCATGGTGGATTGCACCCTTGGGGAGGGCGGGCACGCGCTCGCCTTCCTCGAGCGTTATCCCGCTCTTCGCTACTTCGGGATCGACGCCGACCCCCGGATCCAGGCCAAGGCCAGGGAGAGGCTTGCCCCATTCTCCGAGCGCGTGTCCTTCCTCCTTGGCTGGTTCGACGAGGTCCTCGCCTCGGGCGGCGGCCTTCCCGCGAAGCCAGACCTCGTCCTCTTCGACCTCGGCATCTCGATGCACCACTTCGAGGAGTCCGGCCGTGGCTTCAGCTACTCCCGGGACGAGGAGCTCGACATGAGGCTCTCCCCCGAGGCCCCGATGAGCGCCGCGGACATCCTCGCCGACGAGCGCGAGGAGGAGATCGCCAGGATCATCTTCGAGTATGGGGAGGAGCGCTTCTCGCGGAGGATAGCCCGCGCCATTGTCGAGTCCCGCCGCGGTGGGCGCATTGCCACGAGCGGCCGGCTCGCCGAGATCGTACGCTCCGCCGTGCCTGATTCCTACCGCCACGGCAGGATCCACCCCGCGACCCGGACCTTCCAGGCACTAAGGATAGCGGTCAATGACGAGCTAGGGCGGGCCGAACGGGGAATCCGCAAGGCGGTCGAGCTCCTCGCCCCCGGGGGGACGATAGGCGTCATATCCTTCCACTCCCTCGAGGACAGGATTTCCAAGAACGTCTTCAGGGAGCTCGCCGGGCGCTCCACTTCGCGCCCGGATCGGCCGATACCCATAGTGACGGGAGGGATATCCCTCGAGCTCGTCACGAAGAAGCCGGTGGAGCCCTCGGACGACGAGACCGCAAGGAACCCAGCCTCCCGCAGCGCAAAGCTACGCGTCGCGCGCAAGGTCGGCGGCGCTGGAAAGGCGGCGAAATGAGACGGTCCCTCGCCATTGCCCTCGCCCTCGCGTCCTCGCTTCTCGTCCTGGGCGCCGCATGGCAGGCCAGCCGATACGCAAGCCTCGCCTCCCAGGCCCGGGCCCTCGAGGCCTCACAGGAGAACTGGATCGAGGAGAACCGCAAGCTCGCGGCAGGGATCGCCGTGCTATCGAGCCGGGCCCGGGCGGCCCAGGCTGCCTCGGCCCTCGGCCTTGGCAAGGTGAGTCCAGAAAGGCGGCTCTTCATCGTCTTCCCGAAGAAGGCCTCGGGGGGCAGCGATGGCTAGGGGCCACAGGCTCTTTGGAGCGGCCGAGGCCGCGCGCATCGTGGGGGGCTCCCTGGTCGGCAATGCCGAGGCCTCAATAGTCTCCGTCGCCGCGGACTCGCGCCAAGTGGAGGAGGGCAGCCTCTTCGCCGCCCTTCCCGGCGAACGCGCCGACGGCCACGACTTCATCGCCCAGGCACTCGCCACGGGTGCTTCCTGCGTCCTTGCCCGCTCGGAGCGCCGCGAGTCCCTCATGGCGGGCCTCGCGGGAGCGAAGGGAGCCCTGGAAGCCGGGAAGGCCTCCATCGTGTTCGTGGACGAGGTCCTCGCGGCCCTCCAGGCCCTGGCCCGCGAGCACCGCTCTCGCCACCCCGGGCTCTACCGCGTGGGGATCACGGGATCCTCGGGCAAGACGACAACAAAGGAATGCGCGGCGGCCATACTCGGTCGCTCACGCCGCCTCGTGCTGAACGAGGGCAACCTCAACTCCGACATCGGCCTCAGCATCTCCATGTTCTCCATCAGGAGCGAGCACGAGATCGGCGTATTCGAGATGGGGATGAACAGGAAAGGCGAGATGGGCGAGCTGGCAGCGGTCTACGAACCCGACCTCGCGCTGATCACGAACGTCGGGACTGCCCATATCGGAATACTCGGCTCGCGGCAAGCGATCGCTGAGGAAAAAAAAATGATCTTCTCGCGTTTCACCGGAGAGCAGCTCGCCCTCGTCCGCGAGGACGAGGAGCAGAAGGCCCTCTTGGTCGAGGGCCTGAAGGGGAAGTTGCGCGAATTCGGGGCGAGGAGCACCTCCGGCTTCCGCGGGGCTAGGGATCTGGGGCTGGCCGGCTTCGATGTCGACTGGGAGGGCCTCAGATTCCGCTTTCCGCTCGCGGGGCGCCACAACCTCATGAACGCCCTCGCCGCGATGGCCATAGCGGAAGCCGTGGGGACGGCTCCCGAGGATGTCGCCGAGGGCCTCGCCTCGGTCCGGCCGCTCTTTGGCCGCTCCGAGGTGATCCGCGGGGAGTTCACCGTCATCAGGGACTGCTACAACTCGAATCCCGACTCGGCCATGGCCGCGATCGCCCTCTGCGACTCGATCGAGTGCGCCGGGCGCCGCGTCTACGTCCTCGGCTCGATGCTCGAGCTCGGCGTGATATCGGAGGCCGAGCACAGACGCATCGGGGCGGCCGCCGCCGCCTCGAGGGCCGATGCCCTCTTCTTCTTCGGCGATGAGACGCGTCCGGGCTACGAGGAGGCGGTGGCCGCGGGCTACGCCGGGCGCCTTTGCTTCGAGACCTCCTTTGACGCGTTGCGCGGCTCGGTCGCTTCCTTCCTTCGGGCAGGAGACCTCCTCCTGCTCAAGGCCTCGCGCGGCATGGAGCTCGAACGCCTCTCCGATGCCCTTCTGCCCCCTTCTGCGGGCAAGACGGGCCACGACCAGAAACGGGAGGGCTCCGATGCTCCTTGAACTTCTGTATCCCCTCGTCAAGTATTTCTCGGCGCTCAACGTCTTCAGGTACCTCACCTTCCGTTCCGCCTATGCGGCCCTCACCGCCCTGCTCATCGCCTTCCTTTTCGGACCCTGGGTGATCGAACGGCTCCGAGCGCTAAAGTTCGGCCAGTCTGTGCGCCAGGACGGGCCGCAGAGCCACCTCCTCAAGGCCGGGACCCCCACGATGGGCGGAATCCTCATCATCATGGCTGTCGCCGCCTCTGCCCTGCTATGGCAGGACTTCGACAACATCTACCCCTGGATCGCCCTGGGCGCGCTCCTCGGCTTCGGCCTGATCGGTTTCCTCGACGACTGGCTGAAGATCCGCAGGCACAACTCCGACGGGCTCTCCGCCCTCACCAAGCTCCTTGCCCAGATCGCGGTGGCCACAGCCGTCGTCCTCGTCCTCTACGTCAAGGGCGGCAGCGAGATCAGCAAGCTCTGGGTGCCATTCTTCAAGCGCCCGGCCATCGACCTCGGCTTCATGTGGGTGCCCCTCGCGGTGACTTATGTCGTCTACTGGTCCAACGCCGTCAACCTGAGCGACGGCCTCGACGGGCTCGCGACCGGCCTTGTGATCATGGCCCTCCTCGCCTTCTCGGTCCTCACCTACATCACCGGACGCGCGGACTGGTCCTCCTACCTCGCCATACCCTATGTGAAGGGCGCCGGCGAGCTCACAGTCTTCAACCTGGCCCTCCTTGGGGCCTGCGTGGGCTTCCTCTGGTTCAACTCCCACCCGGCCGACATCTTCATGGGGGACGTGGGCAGCCTCGCCCTGGGCGGGGTTCTCGGCGTCCTGTCCCTGATCGTGAAGAAGGAATTCCTCCTCCTCCTCATCGGAGGGGTCTTCATGATGGAGGTCTTCTCGGTCGTGCTGCAGGTGGGCTGGTTCAAGCTCTCGAAGGGCAAGCGGCTTTTCCGCATGTCACCACTGCACCATCACTTCGAGCTCTCGGGCTGGAAGGAGACCAAGGTCGTCGCCCGGTTCTGGATACTCGGCGGCATATTCGCGATCCTGGCCCTCTCGACCCTGAAGATACAGTGAGGAAATGCAGGTGAAGCGGGGTTTCGACGTCGAACGCATGAGCGCCTCTCCCTCCGGGGACGCGATCCTCCTGGCCGCGGTCTGCCTCCTTTCGGGGCTTGGCCTGGCCTCGCTGTGGTCGGCCTCGGGCGGCTATGCGCTCTCGCTTGGAAGGAGCGCCCACTACTTCGCCCTCAGGCAGGCCCTGTACTTCATCCCCGCCCTCGCGGTCTTCCTCGCCTGTGCCCTCGTCCCCCTCGGCTTCCTGCGCTCCAAGGTGGGGATCATCACCATCGTGGGCCTCGCCCTGCTCTTCCTGCCCTTCATCCCCGGCCTTGGCGAGAACCGCAACGGCGCCTCACGCTGGATAAACCTCGGCTTCTCGACCTTCCAGCCCTCGGAGCTGTGGAAGCCGATATCGGTTCTCTACCTCGCCCATATAATGGACAGGCGCCGGGAGGACCTCTCCGATGGCCCCGGCGTCCTCCTGCCGCCGCTGCTCCTCACCGGTTTCGCCTGCCTCATCGTCTACGTCCAGAACGACTTCTCCACCGCCGTCGTGGTCGCCCTGGCGGCCGTCGCCGTCTTCTGGGCCGCAGGAGCTCCCGCCTCGCTGTTCCTCGGCCTCGGTGCGGCCGTGGCCCCCCTCGCCGCCCTCTCTGTCCTCACCTCCGACTTCCGCCTTAGGCGCATCCTCGCCTTCCTCTTCCCCGCCTATGAGCCCCACGGCCAGGGCTACCAGGTCCTCGGCTCGATACGGGCCATAAGGGCAGGCGGCCTCGTCGGCAAGGGCATCGGGCTCGGTACCCTGAAGCTCGCCTCGGTCCCCGAGGTCCAGTCGGATTTTGCCTTCGCCGCATGGACAGAGGAGGCAGGACTCCTTGGCGTCCTCGCCTTCCTGGCTATCTGGTGCGTCCTCGCCTGGCGGGCCTACAGGACGGCCTTCGCCGAGGCGGACTGCTTCAAGTCCTATCTCGGCTTCGGCCTCGCCACCCTCCTGGTCATGGAAACCCTCGTCAACGTGGCAGTGGCGGCCGGAGTCGTCCCGGCCACCGGCCTCGCCCTGCCCTTTTTCTCGGCTGGAGGCTCGAGCCTCCTGTCCGCGGCGATGATCTGCGGTCTGCTCTACAACCTCTCGAGGGGCAAGGGCGACGAGACTGAGCCCCGGACGGCAGAGGGAAACGACAGGTCCAGAGCCTTCTCTGTGGGGGAGGACGCCAATGTCTGAGTACGTGACCCCCTCGCGGGCGAAAAGGCGGAGCGGACCTCGAAGCGCGCGCGCTCCCGAGCGCGGCAGCCCCAGACCCAGTGTTTCGCGCAACGCGGACAGCAAGCGGGTCTCCAGGGCGCCCGAGCGCGTGCTAGCCTTCCTGATCGCCGCGGCCTCGGTCACGGCCCTCGGAACCGTCCTCCTCATGCTCGCGCCATCGCTGCTGCGGATCTCGCGCTACGAGATTAGCGGGGCGGTGGGCATGAGGCGCGAGGAAGTCCTCTCCGCCGCCCTCATCCACGATGCCGAGTACTTCCTGGCCCTTGACCCCGAGCGGATCAGGGCCAACCTCCTTGCCGATCCACGCATAATAGAGGCCTCGGTCCAGAGACGCTTCCCGAACGCCCTCGCCATCAGGATCAGGGAGAGGGTGGCTGTGGTCGCCGTCCTCGCCGAGATCGGCGGCAGGTCGACGGCCGTTTCGATCGACGAGCACGGGGTGGCCTTCGCCCTCGCCGATCCCGCGAGCCTCGGGCGGCTTCCCGTGCTCTCGGGCCTGCGCTTCGAGTCCTTCCGCCTCGGGACCAGGCTGCCCGAGAACCTCGTGCCTATCCTCGAGGCCCTCGGCGAGGTCGAGCTCAAGGATCCGGCACTCCTGTCGGCCTTCTCCGAGATAAGGATCGTGAAGCCGGCATGGGGCGAACCCGAGCTCCTCCTGTATCCGATCCAGCACCGCATCCCCGTTCGCGCCGGCGCAGCCTTGAATGCCCAATCCCTGCGCTCTATGATACTGGTCCTCGATGTCCTCGGTTCGAAGGCCTTTGCGGGCCTCGTCGAGGAGATCGATTTTCGCACGGGCACCGTTGTGTACCGTACCAAGGAGGGACATCCTGGCTGACAATCTGATAGTCGGCCTCGACGTCGGCACGGCGAACACCCGGGCGGTCGTCGGGGAATACAATGAGAACGGCGTCCTCGAGATAACCGGCGTGGGCGTCTCTCCCTCGACCGGCCTTCGCAGGGGCGTCGTCGTGAACATCGAGTCGACCCTCGCGTCGGTCGCGGCTGCCATCGAGGCCGCCGAGCTCATGTCGGGCCGCGAGGTGAAAGAGGCCTTCGTGGGCGTCGCCGGCGCCAACATCGAGGGCATCAACTCCCGCGGCGTCGTGGCCGTCACGGGAAGGGGAAGGGAGATAACGCGTGAGGACATCGACCGCGTCATCGAGGCTGCCCGCGCCGTCGTGATACCGATGGACCGCGAGGTCCTCCACGTCATACCACAGACCTTCATCGTCGATGACCAGAAGGGGATCCGCAATCCCCTGGACATGATCGGGGTCAGGCTCGAGGCCGAGGTCCACATCATCACGGGATCCGTGACCACGGCCCAGAACCTCGTCAAGTGCGTGAACCGGGCGGGCTTCAAGGTCAACCGCCTCGTCCTGCAGAGCCTTGCAGCCGCGAGGGCCGTCCTCACCTCGGACGAGAAGGAGCTCGGCTGCCTCCTTGTCGACCTTGGCGGCGGCACGACCGACGTCCTTGTCTACGCCGAGGGAGCCCCCTACTACACGAGCGTCGTACCCGCGGGCGGGGCCCAGGTGACCAACGACATCTCCATAATGCTGAGCATTCCCATGGATGCCGCCGAGAGGCTCAAGCGCGAGTCGGCCTCATGCTGGCTCGAAGGCGTCGATCCCGAGGACTCCGTCGTCGTTCCCGGAGTCGGGGGGAGGGCGCCGGCCGAGACCTCGCGGCGAAGGCTCTGCTCCATCGTGCAGCCGCGCATGGAGGAGATCTACCACATGGTGCGGGAGCGCATCGAGAAAATGGGGCACTGGCGCCATATCAAGGGCGGGGTCGTCCTCACCGGAGGCGGGGCCCTCATGCAGGGCGCCCCCGAGCTGGCGGCCGAGATCTTCCAGATGCCGACGCGCGTCGGCAATCCGATCACCCTTGGCGGCCTCGTCGACGAGTACCGCAGCCCGCTCTTCGCCACGGGCGTCGGCCTCGTGCTCCTGGGCGCCGAGTCGATACAACCCGAGCTGCGCCAGGCCCAGAGGGGGCCCGATCGTGGCGGCAAGCAGGGACAGGTCAACCAGGCCTTCGGCCGGCTCTCGGACTGGTTCAGGAAGGGTTTCTTCTAGCTTCGTACCGCAGATGGCGCGTTGGGGAACGCGTCGTGAACATAAGGGGAGGGGAAAATGACAATCGAGATGGTCGAGGACAGGACGGTGAGCCCAACCGTCATCAAGGTAATCGGAGCGGGAGGCGGCGGCTCGAATGCGGTGAACCGCATGATCGCGTCCGGACTCCGCAACGTGCAGTTCATCGTCGCGAACACCGACATCCAGGCGCTCAATCTCTCCCAGGCCCAGACCAGGCTCGGACTGGGCACCAAGGTCACCCACGGCCTTGGCGCCGGGGGCAAGCCCGAGGTCGGGGAGAAGGCAGCCCTCGAGGACCGCGAGGCCATCGCCGAGGCCCTGAAAGGGGCCGACATGGTGTTTATCACCGCGGGAATGGGCGGAGGCACGGGCACCGGCTCGGCCCCGATCATCGCCCAGGTCGCCCGCGACCTCGGAGCCCTCACCGTAGGCGTCGTCACAAGGCCCTTCGAGTTCGAGGGCAGGGTGAAGTCGCGCATCGCGGACGAGGGCATCGAGAAGCTTCGCCAGGCCGTCGACACCCTCATCATCATCCCGAACCAGTACCTGCTCAAGGTCGTCGAGCGCCGCACCCCCATCAAGGAGGCCTTCAAGATCGCGGACGACGTGCTCAGGCAGGGAGTCCAGGGCATTTCCGACCTGATCACCATCCCGGGTGAGATCAACATCGACTTCGCGGACGTGCGCACGGTGATGCAGGGCCAGGGCGACGCTATTATGGGGATCGGCTCGGCGAGCGGGGACAACCGCGCCGTCGAGGCAGCGACAAAGGCCATCAACAACCCCCTGCTCGAGGACGCCAGGATCGAGGGCGCGAAGAGCATCCTCATCAACGTGACCGGCGGCGAGGACCTCTCGCTAAGCGAGTACGAGGAGATCGTGAACCTGATCACCGAGAGCTCGGATCCCGACGCCCTCGTGATCCCCGGCATCGTCTACGACCCATCGGTGGGCGACGAGGTCAGGGTCACCGTCATAGCCACGGGCTTCAACCGCAGCGCCAGGCCTGAGTCCCCGGTCCGCGAGTCCCGCAAGGGCTTCGAGGACTACATGTCCCCCGACGAGTGGAAGCGCATCACCGACAGCCCGGCCCCGGCCAGGGGCAACGGCAAGCAGTACCTCTTGAGCCGCAACGAGGAAGAGGACGAGCTGGAGATCCCGACCGTCCTCAGGGACAGGCGCTTCACGGGCGAGAAGAACGAGGCCTAGGATGGCTGACATCCTCGGCCGCTACCGCGCCTACCTCCTCGCGGCGCGGCATCGTTCCCCCCTTACGGCCGAGGTCTATCTCCGGGAGGCCGCCCACCTGGGGTCGTGGCTGGCCCAGAGGGCTCTCTCCTTCGAGAGCGCCACGAGCGCCGACATCCTCGGCTTCCTAGTGTGGCGCCAGGGCGGAGGATGCCGCAAGGCCCGGATCGCCGTGGAAGCCCTCGCCACATGCGCCGACGAAGACCAGCGTGTCTTCCGCAGGGACCATCCCGCGGGCTTTCCCGATCCCGAGGCTGATCTGATTGTCATGGATGCGGTCAAGGGAGTGGATCAACGAAAAAGCCCCAGAGGCACAGAGGGACTTTCACGACGTGACACACTGGAACAGGGCCTGTCACGAAAGACCATGGCGCGTGTAGTCTCCAGCGTCCACGCCCTCTACAAGTTCATGAGGCTCGAGGGAAGCCGCTTGGACGACCCGAGCGAACTGATCGAAACGCCCAAGCAGGACCGCCAGCTCCCTTCTGTCCTCGCTCCCGAAGAGGTCGACCGCTTCCTCGGCACGATCGACGCGACAAGCCCCAGGGGGCTGCGCGACCGGGCCCTTTTCGAGCTGATCTACTCCTGCGGGCTGCGGATCTCCGAGGCGGCAGCCCTCTCCTTCGACCAGCTCTATCTCGAGGAGAAGGTCATCCGCGTCCTTGGCAAGCGAAAGAAGGAAAGGCTCGTCCCCTTCGGCGACGCCGCCGCGACCTGGCTCAAGCGCTACCTCGACGAGGGCCGGCCCGCCCTGGCTAAGGGGAGGACCGACAGGGTCTTCCTCAACCAAGCCGGCAAGGGCATCTCGCGCAAGGGGATCTGGAAGCGCTTCGACGGCCTGCGCGATGCCTCGGGGGTCGTGGCGAAGGTGCACACCTTCCGCCACAGCTTCGCGACCCACCTCCTTGCGGGGGGGGCCGACCTGCGGACAGTCCAGGAACTCCTTGGCCACTCTGACATCTCCACGACCCAGATCTACACCCACATAGATCCCGAGTCCCTGCAGTCCTACCACAGGGACTATTTTCCAAGAAAATGAGGACAGCAAGGGGAGCCGCAATCGCCGACGCATCACCAAGGCGTTGGAAAGGGGGAGACGGACATGGAAAGCATCGCTCCGGCGCGGCCCTGCGCCCCGCCAGCCCCGTCGAAGGCCGCGGCATGAAGTCCCGCCTCATCCTCGCCCTTGCCCTCCAGCGCCTCGCCTTCCTCAGGAGCGATGAAAAGCTCGTCTTGTGGGATCTGATTGACGATGAGTCTCGGCTCGCGGTACTTTCGCTCAACGATGTGGAGTCCATCGTCGCCCTCGGCTTCCCCCAGGAGGGCTGCGGGAGACCAGGCTCTGCCCGCGAGA
>JANXYO010000145.1 GCA_025356015.1 Spirochaetaceae bacterium | reverse complement strand
GGATGCTTCGCTGGGATCCGGTCCTCCATGCTCACGTAGCTGAATGCATCAATCTGCTTCTCTTCATTCCCGCGCATGTCCCACCCCCGCGCTGAGTATGCCATAGGGGGTGGGGTTATGGGAATTTCAACAGCCTGCTAGACCTTGGCCTTGGCCTGGACCTTCCTGGTCTTCTTGAAGAAGGCGGCGAGGTCCTCGTGGAGGGCGGCGAGGCCGGGCACCTTGTCCTTGTTCTGCTTGATCGCGGCGTAGACCTCGAGGGCCTCGGCCAGGGCGTCGCTGTTGACCGCCATGAGGGTCTTCTGGAGGCCCTCGGCCAGCTCCCTCACCTGGGCGTCGACCTCGGCGAGATCCTTGGACAGATCGTAGTCCTTCTTGAACTCGGCCATCTTGAAGACCCCGCTCAGGATCTCGGGGTGCTCGCTCGCCGCCCGGTAGGCCTTGTCGATGAAGGGCTGGTAGCCGTCACCCGCCTTGAAGATGGACTGGACCTCGCCGACGTCCATGCTCAGGAGGAAGCCGAGCTTGCCCTTGATCGAGCCGAACATGGAGAGGATCTCCTTCTTGTCCTCGGGAGGAAGGACCGCAGAAACCAGGTTCTGGACAGCCATGATTGACCTCCGCCAACGCGAAAGCTCCCGCCCGCCAGGGGGCGGGGTGAATCGATGGCTTTGGTATAGCGCGTTGGACGATGGCGGGCAAGTAGTGATAATATATGATAACTGCAATAAGAAATTGGGCGAATTCACGCCGAAGCCGCCCTCGGAAGAACTCCTCGGCCGGTGCGGCGATGGGTCAATCCAGACAATACTCGCAACAAACCACACTTGCCAGATACTGTGGTGTTTTTTATCATTGACTGTCATGACCGAGGAGATTGCGCAGAAGGTCCTCAATCTCATCTCTGAGCAAGGTGGTTATGCCAAGGCCGAGACGCTCAGGGCCGAGGGCGTCCATTCGAGCCAGCTTGCTGACCTCGTCGAGTCCGGAGCTCTCATACGTCTCAAGCGCGGCCTCTACGCCCTCGCTCAAGAAGGGGAGCGCTCGGAGCTTGTCGATATCCAGAAGGCTGTCCCTGGCGGAGTCTTCTGCCTCGGCACCGCGCTTTCGCTGCACGGGATCGGCACCTGGGAACCGCCTGAGCTCCAGCTCGCAATCCGCCGCGATTCCCGCATCGCGCTCCCGGGCTTTCCCCCCATCAGGATCTTCTCATTCTCCGGAGCCCGCTACGAGCTGGGAGTCGCGGAGAAGTCGACTGGGGCGGGGATCGTCCGGGTCTACGACCGAGAGAAGACCATCTGCGACGTCGAGCTTGACCGCCAGCGGCCTCGACCCTTTCGGCGCTTCCACGATGCTCCGGCCCTGGGACGGGATCGGCGACGAGATGGAGGTGGCGCGGATGCGGATGCGCGGCCTCTTCGAGCTCACCGAGAAGCTCTCCATGCCCTTCTTCTGCTTCCACGACCGGGACATCGCCCCCGAGGGCGCGAGCCTGCGCGAGTCCAACCGGAACCTGGACGAGATCGTGAAGCTCGCGAAGCAGCTCATGGCCTCGAGCCCCACCCGCCTGCTATGGGCCACCTCGAACCTCTTCCACCATCCGCGCTACATGCATGGGGCGGCCACGAGCCCCGAGCCCAAGGTCTTCGCCTACGCGGCCGCCCAGGTCAAGAAGACCCTCGAGGTGGCCAAGGAGCTCGGCGGAGAGAACTTCGTCTTCTGGGGCGGACGCGAGGGCTACGAGACCCTCCTCAACACCGACTTCAAGCGGGAGCTCGACAATATGGCGCGCTTCCTCCGCCTGGCCCTGGACTACGCCAAGGAGATCGGCTTCACCGGCCAGTTCCTCATCGAGCCCAAGCTCAAGAACGGCGGCCTGCACCGGGGGGCCTTAACTTCGACGCGAAGCCGCGCCGCGGCAGCCATAGGAGCGAGGACATCGCGGTGGCGCACATCGCCGGCATGGACAGCATGGCCCGTGGCTACGCCGCCGCAGCCCGGATGCTCGCCGACGGCGCCCTGGACAAGCCCATGGCCGAGCGCTACGCGGGCTGGGAGTCAGGCATCGACCTGGCCTCGGGGGACCAGGAGTACCTGGAGGCGGTGGTGAACCGCTACCTCTAGACCCTGCCGCCTTCTATGTATTCCAGAAAGGCGCTCACCCGCTCGTGGACGAAGAAGTCGCGCATCCGGGGGCGGGTGCGCAATAGAAGGCCGTCGAGCCGGGTGACCCGGGAGATCGCGACGTAGGCCTGGCCGCCAGCGAAGGCGCCCTGTGAGAAGTCCACGAAGACCTTCTCGAGGGTCCGCCCCTGGGCGCGGTGGATGGTGATGGCCCAGCCGAGCACGAAGGGGAACTGCCTATATTCGTCGACTGTCCCTTCGGCGATCGCCCCCGAGCGCAGGGTGAAGCTGACCTTGTTCCAGACATGGGGCTCGACCCGGAACTCGCCCAGCTCGTCCTTCAGGATGACTGCCCCGTCCTCGAGACCGGAGACGGTCGCCAGGCTACCATTGCCCCAGCGGCGGCCCGAGTCGTTGACGGTGAGCATGACGCGGGCGCCGCTCTTGAGCTCGATCTCCCGGGGCGCGGGGAGCTCCTCGTCGTCGAGGATCTTCGCGAAGCGCCCTGAGGCGACCGCCTGATAGACTCGGGAAGGCTCGATTAGGGCCTCGAGGCGGTAGCGGTTCAGACGCTGGGCCTCGTCCTTCTTCGCAGTCAGGACGAGGTGGTCGGCCGGAGCCTTCTTGCCTTCGGCCAGGACCCGGGACTGGAAGAGCTCGAGGTCGGCCTCGGTCACCCTGCCGCAGCGGCATCGGTCGAGGGTGGCCAGGAAGTCGGCCTCCTTCTGGCGGAAGACCCTCGTGAACTCCACCCGCCTGATCTTGCGCGCCCTCGTGCGCAGGACCTGGGACGAGAAGAAGAAGGGGCTCTTGTAGCGCGCGTCGAAACGCTCGCCGGCGTGGGTGTGGTGCTCGGGCTCGACGGGGGGAAGCTGGTAGGGATCGCCGAAGAGCACAAGGCGCGCCCCTCCGAAGGGAAGCCGTGGCTGGTCCTTCGCCGCGCGCATCCGCCTGTCCATCTCGTCGAGGAGGTCGGCGCGGACCATGGAGATCTCGTCAATGACGATCGTCTCGACAGTGGCGAGGAGGGGGAAGAGCCGGGCCTCCCGGTCGGGATCGAGCCTGGTCTCGAGGTAGGCCTTCTCGCCCGGGTCGATCCAGAAGAAGCTGTGGATGGTCTGTCCGCCGATGGTGAGGGCAGCCACGCCGGTCGGGGCAAGATAGACAGCGTTCCGGGGCCGCAGTTCGGTCTTGAGGTACTGCAGGAAGGTGGACTTCCCCGTGCCGGCACGCCCGGAAATCCAGAGAAAGCGCTCGTTCTCGTCCTCAAGAAGGGAGATGGCCGCCCTCATCTCCTCGGTCAGGATAATCTCGTCCACGGGACCTCACATGGTCTTGATGCCAGAGCTTCGGCTGGGCCAGCGGCCCTGATGGCCGACGGCGATCTAGGCTAGCATGATTGGGGCGTCCGAGTCCCGGAGCCCGCGGAAGTAAAGGACACAGACGGCGCCGAGGCAGCCGAGAGTCGGAAGCTTCACGATACCCCTCCGTTCTCAAAAGACCGGATGCCCTCGAGGTTCTTGAGCCGCTTGGGCAGGTAGGGGTGGCTCATGAACAGGCCCACGAACTTCACGGCGGCCGTGTAGTTGGCCTTCGCCTCCTCGACATAGTCGGCGACATCGACCTGCTTGTAGAGATCCCGGCCCGCCGCGAGGAGGACGAGGCCGTCCTGGGCCTTCCCGCCGGCGAAGAGCGAGCCGATGTTGTCGCAGGTGTACTCGCACCTGCGCGAGTAGGCGGAGCCGAGGAAGGGGATGATCGAGGAGGGGAAGGTCCAGAAGCGCTTTGACATGTGCATGCGCTTCACGTGGCCGAGCTCGTGGCCAATGACGAACTTCACGGCGTCCAGGTCGGAGTTGATGAGGGAGAATACCTCCGTGTAGATCGCGATGTAGTTCTTGCCCGAGAAGCGGACCGCGAAGGCGTTCAGGAAGCCGCCCTGCTGTTCACTTTCACAGTCATTTTGTCCTCCATTATCGAGCATGCACGGCCTTTCGGGATTATAGGAATCGCTGTCTCCTCGAGCAAGAGGGCTCATTTCATCGCGTCGACGACCGGGTTGAGACACTCGTTTCCCGAATTGCCAAGTCTCTCGATAATCCCGATCACCGGGCCGCTTATGTCCTTGCGCGAATCGAGGGCCGCGGCATATCTGCACTTCACGATCCTGTGCAGGAGGATGTCGATGGCCTGGGGCTCGACAAGGATGCTGGATCCGATCGCGAAGGAAAGCAGGACCCGCCTCGCCTCCGCGTCACCGGAGCGCAGCCATCTCCTGACCGAGCCAGGGCCGAAGGTAAAAAGCCGGCTCAAGCTGATGCTGACGGCCAGCAGCATGAAGCTCTCGCTCTGTGTGGCGTGGCCCAGCCTCATGAGATCGATGTTCTCGGCCATGGTGGCTTTCATCATCGCGACGGTCGCCTCTTGGAAGACCCGGCCGTCGCCCTCATCCTGGAATTCCTCGGCCCGGCCCTCGCGGATCTGGACGGCCCTCCATTTCGCGCCGGAAAGCTCGAGGATGGCACAGACCTCTGATGGCATCATGTCGAGGCGCTCGAGTTCCTTTGCACCTGCGAGGAGGGGCGCCTCCCTGAATCCCCGGTAGATCACCGGCCCACGTCCTTTCGCCCCGGGCTCGGGGCATCAACTTCAAGACTATCGATTCTTTGAAAGAAAGGAAACAAGGAGCCCGCCGGTGACGCCTTGCCTGGCTGGCCTTCCTTGACTGCGGCTCGCGGCGCGGATATAAGCAGGGGAAGATCGAACCAGCACAGGAGCAGCATGTGATCAAGGTAAGCGAATACTTCGGCGGGAATGTGAAGTCGCTGTCAATCCAGACCGCCGAGGGCCCGGCTACGGTCGGCGTCATGGCGGTGGGCGAGTACGAGTTCGGGACTTCGAGCATCGAGGTCATGAAGGTCATCTCAGGGCGGCTCAGCGTGAGGCTTCCCGGCAGCTCGGCCTGGAAGGACTATGCCGAGGGGGAAAGCTTCACCGTCGCCGCGAAGCAGAAGTTCCAGCTCAAGGTGGCGGCCGAGGCTTCTTACATCTGCTGGTACAGGTAAAGCGCTCAGGACAGGAGGGCCTCGGGGTCGCGGGAGGTCACGATCACCGTGCTCTTGTAGGCCGAGCCGTGGACCAGGAGATGGGGCGACCCGGGAAGACCGCCTGTCGTGAGGTTCTCCATGCTGCCCTTGAAGGCTGTGCCTTCGAGCTCGACGCGGTATTCGGGGGGAACGATGATGGCCAGCCTGCTCTTGTAGGCGTTGATTTCGATGACGGTTTCGTTCGAGCTCAAGCCTGCCGAAACTGACCATCCGTGCAAATTGTCAATGCCATTGCCAATTTGCAAACCGCGCTGCCGCCCGCGAGGGATGGATGCCCCTATCCCCTCGGGATATACCTCACCCCGGGTATGTCCTTGAAGTGCTGCTGCCTCCATCGGTCAGGAAATCGTGTACCATGCGCCCATCGATCCCCGATCGTCAACTTCCCACCACGCCTGTGTAGCGAAATAGGCACATGCCTATGCCCCGGCCGGGGGAATTCCGCGCCTGAGGCCGCCAGGGAATGCTAGGATATCTTCACGGAGCTTGAGCCATCTTGGGCTTCTGTGCTTGGCAGGAGCTCCGCACCATGGGCAGAAAATGCGCCGCGTCGCGGCGCGGAACTACGTTCTGTGGTAGGAGGTATCGTATGGCAATGCAGAATCTGGTTTCGGCCACCATGAGCAGCGAGGCCAAGGCCGAGGTGCTGAGGTGCCTCGCCGACATCAAGAGGAACCTCGCCTTCCTCGCGAGCATCAAGGCCGCCGACGTGCGCTCCCTCGTGAAGGCGGGGAACGGCTACGCTCCCCTCCTGGACAAGGCGAGCGTGGCCCTGGACCAGCACCCCGAGATCATGCCGGCCGTCTTCCCGATCCAGGAGTTCAGGAGGGACTACCAGCTCTACAAGGACCTCGCGCCCATCGCAGCCCAGGTCGAGGAGCTCGCCGAGAGCATCGAGAAGACCATGATCGCGCTGGCGAGCGACACCATGGTGGAGACCCTGGAGATCTACCACGCCGTCAAACAGAACGCCGATAAGGTCCCCGGCCTCTCCGCCATCGCTGCCGACATGCAGGTCTTCTTCGCCCGCTCGCGCAAGGCTCCCGCCTCGGCCAAGGCCTAGAGCCCTCCGGATGGCGAGGATTGGCTGAGAAACACCGACGCGCCGGCGGAAAAAACCGGCGCGTCCGTGGAAACCACGGAATCTTCCGTGGTTTTCACCGGGGCGAGCGTGGCAATCACGCACGCGCGCGTGAAAACCGCCGACGGCCTCATGCGAATCACCGGGCGCCGCGTGAATTTCACGGACCCTTTCATGAAATTCACGAGAGCGAGCGCGAATTTCACGCGCCGGAGCGTGAAATCCATGCAGCCGAGCATACGGATCACCAAAGCGAGGCGGAAATTTACGCGATGGGACGTGAAATTCACGCAATCCGAGGTCGGCGCGGGCGGAGACCGAGACACCGGGTCCCAAGACCGAGAGACAGGTTCCCAAGACCGAGACATGGGTGACCTGGCCCGATGGCATTGTCCCCGATCAGGGGCTTTCGCGGCTGCCTCCCCCGGGGACAGAGCTTGAGCCAGAGCTCCCGGGGACAGAGCTTGAGCTATACTCGGGCCATGGCGAAACCGACAGCCCCGATAGACTAGGCCGGCTGAGCAGTGCGAGCCTGATCTGTCCCCCGCCCGCCTGGTGTTCTTCGACAACCTGAAGGTCGCGCTGACCTTTCTCGTCATCGCCCACCACGTTGGCCAGGCCTACGGGCCCACCGGTGGGTCCTGGCCCGTCATGGAGACGCAGAAGGCCGCCTTCCTCGCGCCCTTCTTCACGGTGAACCGCTCCTTCTTGATGAGCCTCTTCTTCTTCATCTCGGGCTACGTCACGGTGGGCGCCCTCGAACGCCACGGCGCGCTGGCCTTCGCGCGGGGCAGGCTCCTCCGCCTGGGCATCCCTGCGGAATCTCGGTGCGAAGCTCAGGGTCAGGCCGAGGGCCGGAGGGGGGGCCATGCCGAGCTCAGGGGCGCGGAAGACCGGCCGGGCTCCCGGCCTCCTGCCAAGCCTGGCCTGGCTCCTCGGCCTCATGCTCGTGACCGGCTTTGTCAGGGTCTGGTCGCCGATCGACCGCTGGTACAAGCTCCTCGGCTTCTTCATCATCGGCATCATGGCCGCCCGCAGGCTCTGGCGGCCCTGGGGCTGCCACTGGGGCCGGGATGGAAGTTCCTGCTCGTGACGGTTGTGTCGATGCCTGTGGTGTTTGGGTGGAGTGCGGTGGTGAGGAGGGCACGGATAGTTATGCGGGTGCTGTGAAAAGAGGGCTGAGTCGAGGCCCATTGTTAGGGAGAGTGTGACGCCGTTCAGGTCGCCATATTCGGCTCCTACGCGCGCGGCGAGGCTGGCCCTACCAGCGACATCGATGTCCTTGTGGAGCCCGAGCTCGGCCCATCCCACCCCCACATGAGTTTGACTCCCCTCCCCCCTCCTCCGTACCTTCAAGCTACCGGCTGGCACGCTTCTTCGCGCAGCGCTTGATCTTCCGCCGCCAGCCCTACAGGGGGAGGACTATGGCAGCCCATGCCTCGTGGAAGGGATTCCTCAAGCTGAGCCTGGTGTCGGTGCCGGTGAAGGCCTACACGGCGGCGGCGAGCGGGAACGAGATCACGCTCCACCAGCTCCACGCCAGGACCCATGCGCGCATCCAGTACAAGAAGTTCGCCCCCGAGGTCGGGGAGGTCTCGGGCGACGAGATCGTGAAGGGCTACGAGTACGACAAGGGGCAGTACGTCATCATCGATGACGAGGAGATAGACAAGCTGCGCACCGAGAGCGACAAGTCGATCCGCATCGACGGCTTCATCCCGCCCGAGGCCTTAAGCTCGGTCTACCTGGGGGGCAAGACCTACTATCTCACGCCCGACGGGCCGGTGGGGCAGAAGCCCTACAAGCTCCTCCAGGTGGGCATGGAGGAGAACAAGGTCTGTGGGATAGCCGAGGTGGTGATCTCGCAGAAGGAGCAGGTGGTCCTGATCCAGAGCATCGACGGCCTCCTCGCGATGACGGTGCTCAACCGCAAGGACGAGGTGAAGAGCGCCTCGGCCTTCAAGGACGAGATCACGGAGAGCGAGGCCACCGAGGCCGAGAAGAACCTCGCCGACACCCTCATCAAGGCCTCCATCATCAAGGACTTCGATTTCTCCCTCTACAAGGACCTGTACAAGGACAAGCTCACCAAGCTCATCCAGATGAAGATCGAGGGCAAGGAGGTGGTCCAGGTCCAGGATCCCGAGGAGCCCAAGATAATCAACCTCATGGAGGCCCTCAAGCGCAGCGTGGCCGAGGCCCAGGCAGCGGGCGGTGCCAGGCCAGCTCCCAAGGGGGCGAAGGCCGAGCTCAAGCAGGCGCCGAGCGAGAAGGGAGAGAAGCCGGCCGCGGCGTCCAAGAAGAAGAAAGTTGGATAGCCGGCTACCCGGTTTCATCCCACCCATGCTAGCTGTCTCAGGGCAGCCCTTCGATTCGTCAGACTTCTTCTTCGAGTTCAAGTGGGACGGCTTCCGCGCCGGGGCCTACATCGAGGGCGGTGGCCTGCGCCTGGTGAGCCGCACGGGCCTCGACCTCGGCAACGACTTCCCCGGCCTCGCGCCCCTGGCCTCCCTGGGCGAGGGCCTCGCCCTCGACGGGGAGCTGGTGGCCTTCGTCAATGGCAAGCCCGACTTCGAGAGCGTCCTTGGCCGCGGCAGGGGCGGGAAGGCTGCCCTCCTCCGCTTTGTCGCCTTCGACCTCCTCTACCTCCGCTTCGAGAGCCTCATGGACAGGCCCTTCCTTGAGAGGCGGGAGCGGCTCGAGGAGCTCATCGCCCCCCTGGAGTGTCAGGAGCTCCTCCTCTCCGAGGGGCTCGGCTCCAAGGGGACGGCCCTCTACGCGAAGGCCTGCGAGCTCGGTCTCGAGGGGGTGATGGCGAAGCGCATTGCGAGCACCTACACCCCGGGCAGGCGCAGTCCCTCCTGGGTCAAGATCAAGCGCAGGCTCACTGTCCAGCTCGCCATCATCGGCTTCATCGAGAAGGAAAGGCGCGACTTCACCTGCCTCCTCGTCGCGGGCGCCCAGCTTCCAGGGGAACGGGAGGGGGGGGGCCTGCGCTATGTCGGCAGGGTGGGCGGGGGCTTCAGCGACAGGATGCGCGAGAGGCTCAACCTTCTCTTGCGCGAGCAGCCCCGCGACTCCCCCCTCGTGGCCTGCCCGGAAAAAGGAAAATGGGTCGAGGGCGGACTATACTGCACGGTGAGCTTTGTCGAGCTGAGCTCGGGAGGACTCCTGCGCTCAGCCGTGTTCGAGGCCCTCATCGAGACCTAGATTTGGAAGGATATGGAAAAGGACTGCAGCATCGTCGGGAAGGAGATCGCCTTCACCGGACGCCTCGCCTCGATGACGCGTGGCGAGGCCGTGGAGAGGATCCTCCACGCTGGCGGCTCCCACGTCGCCACGCCGAGGCCCTCGACGGCCCTCCTCGTAGCCGGCGAGGCCCTGGCTGCCATAAGCCCCGAGGGGCGGATGGCCAGGAACCTCATCAGGTTCAAGGAGCTCAAGGAGGGGGGCGCGGCGATCCGGCTCGTCGAGGAGAGGGAGTTCCTGACGATGCTCGGCGCCGTGGACGAGCTTGAGGACTTCTCACGGCTCTACACGGCAGCCCAGGTGAGTCGCATCGTGGAATCCCCCCTCTCCGAGGTGCGCTCCTGGCTCCGCCATGGCCTCCTCAAGCCCGCGCGCATGACCTCGAGGCTCGCCTGGTTCGAGTACTCCGACATCCTCGTCGCCCGGGGCCTGAGCCGTCTCGCCGCGGCAGGCCTCGCCAGCTCGGAGATCCGCCGCGGTCTCACCCAGCTCTCCCGCTGGCTCCCCGGAGCCGGCGAGGCCCTGGGACGCCTCGACGCGGCCGAGGCTGGCCTGCGGGTCAGGATGAGGGACGGAGGCTGGGCCGAGCCCTCGGGCCAGAGGCTCCTCGAGTTCGAGCCGCGGCCCCGCGCCTTGGCCTCGGTCCACGTCTTCCCCCTGGACGGCCGCGCGCCCGCGATCCAGTTCGCCCGGGCCCTCGAGGCCGAGGAGGCCGGGGACTACCAGGCCGCTGCCTCGCTCTACCGTCTGGCCCTCGAGGAGACGCGGGACGCCGTCACCTACTTCAACCTCGGGAATGTCCTCTACGAGCTCGGCCACGAGGCCCAGGCCGCCGAGTCCTATCTCGCGGCCATCGCCCTTGACACCGACTATGCCGAGGCCTGGAACAACCTCGGCAACGCCCTCGCCATGCTCGGCAAGCTCGAGGACTGCCTGCACGCCTACCGCAAGGCCCTGTCCCTCGAGCCCGGCTACGCCGATGTCCACTGTAACCTCGCCGAGGTCCTCGGCCGCCTGGGTAGGCACGAGGAGGCGGCCATACACAGGACCGAATGCCTCAGGGCCTACCCTTCGGAGCGTCACCTCCGCCTCATCAGGGAGCCCTTCAGCGACGACGCCGACTAGACGGCCTAGGGCGTCTTCAGATAGTCGCCCAGTGCGCCGATGGCCTTGCCCAGGTCCTGGGGCCGGCTCAGGGCGCCGCGGAAGAGATCACCGATCCTCTCGAGCCGCCCAGGCGCGCTCATGATCGTGAAGTCGGCGAGGCTGAAGTCCTCCTCGAGCTCATCCCAGGACAGGGGCATGGACACTGTCGCCGCCTCGACGGGCCTGGCGACATAGGGCGGGACGACGGTCTGCTCCCTGCGGTTCTGCATGTAGTCTATGTACACGCGGCCGCCACGCCGGCCCACGGCGCGCTCAACGGTGGCGATCCCCCCATGCTCGCGCACGATGATCCTCGCGGCTGTCTCGCAGAACATCCTCGTCTGCTCGTAGCTATAGCCGCTCTTGAGCGGAACAAAGACATGGAGGCCCGTCGAGCCCGAGGTCTTCAAGTAGGGCTCGAGGCCGAGGCTGCGAAGGAGCCTGCCAGCGGCCCTGGCGAGCTTTACCACGTCGGAGAAGGGGGCGGCTTTTGGGTCGAGGTCGAGGACGGCCCAGTCGGGAGAATCGAGGCTCCCCTTTCTCGAGAGCCAGGGGTGGAGATCGATGGTACCGGTATTGATGAGGCTCAAGAGGGTCCTCCTGTCGTTGCACAGGATGTAGGGCCTGGCCTCCTCTCCGGGCCGGGCAACGTCGACGGTCTCGACCCACTCAGGCAGGCCCTCGGGGAGTTGCTTCTGGTAGAAGGATTTTCCGCGCACGCCTGCGGGCCAGCGGTAGAGATGGAGGGGTCTGTCCTCGAGATAGGGCAGGAGGAAGAGGGCGACAGTGTCGTAGTACCTGGCAAGGTCCTCCTTGGTGTAGCCCTGGTCTGGCCAGTAGACCTTGCGGGGATTGCTGATCCCGCTTAGGGCCGCAGCCCTCCTTCCGGCCGCCGGGCGCTTTGCGCGGGATTCCGGCGTGGCGACCTCGAGGGCGATCATGCGCCAGTCGTCGCAGGGGCCGGCCCTGTAGGGGCTCTCTGCCCGCTTCGCCACGATGGCGGTGAGGCCCGAATCGGCGGCGGCCCTGGCAAATGCCTCCCCGCGCTCAGGCACGGGGTCGACGGCAAAGACCCGGGGGCCCTCGGGCACGAGGGCGCGTAGCAGGGCCTTTCTCTCGGTCAGGGGCATGGCCCTCAGGTCCCAGTCCTCGGCAAAAAGGATGTCAAAGACGTAGAGGGCGGCCTTCGCCCCGCCTGAGGCTAGGTCCTCCTCGAGGGCCGCCCTCGAGGGGAGGCCGTCCTTGTCCAGGGCGAGGAGGACGGCGTCCATGAGGGCCCTCTCGGCCCTGACCCGCCCCAGGCCCGAGCAGATGGCGGGAAGCCGCTGCGCCAGGTCCCCCTCGCTTGAGGCGAGGCTCACGCGAGGGCCATCGAGCCTAGCCCGGACGCGGATGCCGGGGAAGGCCGTCTCGAAAAGCCACAGGGGGTCGGAGAATGGGGCGAAGCCCCGGGCCGCCTCCATGGGCCGGGCGCGGGCGGGCATGGGCCTTCGCAGGGCGAGGGAGAGGTCGGCGCTTCCAAAGAGTACTGAGCCCGAGCCCGCGTAGCGGTCCTTCGCCTTGAAGAGGAGCCAGTCCCTTCCCCCGCCAGCCTTCGTGCGCACGAGGTGCCACTCCCCGCGCAGCTTGCGGCCCTTGAGCACGAGCTTGAGCTCCCCCTTTTCCAGGGCCTCCCCGATGCTCGCGCTCTTCTTCACCTCGTAGGTACCTGAGTCCCAGATGTCCATGTTCCCGGCCCCGTACTGGCCTCTCGGGATTACGCCCTCGAAGTCCTCGTACTCGAGGGGGTGGTCCTCGACCCTCACGGCCAGACGCTTGTCTGTCGGTTCGTAGGAGAAGCCCTTTGGCACTGCCCAGCAGGCCAGGGCCCCTCCCGCCTCGATGCGCAGGTCATAGTGGAGGCTGCGGGCCTCGTGGCGGTGGACCACAAAGCCGCCGTCGCCCTCAGCCTTGACCCCAGTCCGGATTCCGGGCGCGGGCTCGGGGCTCTGCCTGAAGTCCCTCTTCTTCCTGTACTCCTCTGTTGCCATTTCCATCCCAAAGTAACGAGATTCTCATGGGGGCAGCAAATGGAACACTAGACCGAGGTCCCGCTCGTCATCGACAAGCCCGCAGGGCAGGAGCTCTGCACGATCGTCATCGCCCACGGGGCGGGGGCCGGCATGGACTCTCCCGACATGGAAAGGATCGCCAAGGGCCTCTGCGGCCTCGAGGCGACCTGGCGCGCGGTCGTGGAACAGCTCGCTTCGGCCTCGGACCTGGTGATAGGCGGAAGGTCGATGGGCGGGAGGATAGCGAGCATGGTGGCAGACAGCCTTGGCGTGCGCGGCCTCGTCTGCCTCGGCTATCCCTTCCACCCGGCGGGCAGTCCCGAGACCTTGAGGGTCTCCCATCTCAAGAACCTGAAGACCCCAACGCTTATCCTGCAGGGCACACGCGACAGCCTGGGAAGCCAGGAGGAGATCTCAGGCTACACGCTGTCGGGCGCGATCCGCATCGTCTACCTTCCCGACGGAGACCACGGCTTCAAACCGCGCAAGAGCTCGGGGCTGAGCCACGAGGAGAACCTGGAGACCGCGGTGAAGGCCGCGGCGGATTTCTGCAGGGGCCTCCTCGTGGGGACAGGGACGGTGGCGCGCTAGAGATTGCCCAGGCCAGGGCCTCGGGCGCCCAGGGCCACAGCGCCCCTGCGGGCCGCCTGAAGGTTTACACCCCCGAACGTGGCCTAAGGGACCTTGTTTCGGGCAAGACAAGTGATATCTTTATGACATGGAATCCGCGCGACTGGGTCATCAGGAGGTCGGCATGAAGCAGGAAAGCAGTGAGGTCATCGAGGGCCTCAAGACTTTTTTTGTCGTACCCGACCTCGCCGTGATGCCCGAGGACTTCCTGCCCACCTTCTTCCTCGAGGGCTTCGAGGCCTACTACCTCCTGGATCCAGGACATAAGCTTCAGCCATTTCTCCTGCCAGTTCGCCACAGGCTCTCCCCGCCTGGCGCTCTACGAAAAGGTCTCCCAGGTCCAGCTCAACCTGAGCGGGCTGATCTGCACCGTGGACGCCGTCCTCTTCGTGAAACGGATGACGGAAGGCGGGGACCTCTATGTCTTCGTCTACCGGAACTCCCACAACCGGGACGGCCTCGACCCCGACATGCTGGGCAAGGTCAACCGCTTCATGAGGGAGAGCTTCGAGAAGCGCCTGCTCTCGATCCTTCACCGCTGCTTCGAGGCCGAGATTGGCCGGCAGCACGGGATCCTGCCCAAGGTGAAGAGCGCGTTCGCGGTAGAGTGGAAAAGTCCTGACTAGGCACCGCTTGACGCCCCGCCCTGCCGAAGTACACTAATGGCTGACCGCGAATCTTCATGGGGAGCGCCCACGCAGGCGCCAGGGGCAGGGAATATTGAAGGCATACTCAATTCCCACTCTCGCCATGGCCTGCGTCTGTCTCACGATCGTCCTCAACGAGACCATCATCATGCTCCGACGCGGGATCAAGGCCAGGGACCTGGCCTTCGTCCTCACCTGCGCCGGAGCCGCCTGCTTCGACCTCGCCTGTGCCTTCCAGTACAACGTCGACTCGCCTGAGCGGAGCATCCTGTGGCTAAGGCTCGAGGTCGGCCTCATCAGCCTCACCGCCCTGGCCTTCTTCTGGTTCATGGCGAGGGAGACGGGCCTCATCAAGCGCAGGTTCCTCGTCGTGGTCGGCGTCTGGGCGGCCTTCGGGGTGGCAAGCCAGGTCCTCGACCCGGGCGAGCTTTCCTGGATCGCGAGGCTTCCCCTTGTGACCCATGTCGCCCTTCCCTTCGGCCTGGACTTCGTGTACATGGAGGTCGAATCCGGTCCGATCGTCAACGCCCTCTACCTCGGCGGAACGGCGATGTTCTGCTACCTGTTCTGGGTTGTCTCCAGATTCAGCGCTGGGCATCGCCAGCAGGCGAGGCGTCTTTACTGGGTGCTGGGGATCATGTTCCTGGCGAATATGAACGACTTCGCTGTCGACATCGGGCTCTACCGCTTCCTCTACACGACGGAATACGCCTGGCTCGCCCTCGTCGTGCTGATCTCGAACAAGAGATCGATCGAGATCATCGAAGCAGCCATGTCGAGGCGCGCGCTCAAGGAGAGCCAGAGGGCCCTTGTGGAAAGCGAGTCACGCTTCAGGTCCCTCACCGAGCAGGCTGCCGTGGCGATATGCCTCTCCCGCGACGGCAGATTCCTTTATGGAAACCCGAAGTTCCTTGAATCCTTCGGCCTTGCCAGGGAGGAAGACCTGCTTGGCCGCCCGCTCTCGGATTTCGTGGCCCCCGCCAGGCGGGCCGAGAGCATGGAGAAGGCCTCGCGCCGGAGACTCGGCTTTCCCATGCCCCCAGAGCATGAGACGCTTGCCATGAGGCGCGACGGCACCGAGTTTCCCATCCACATCGCGATGAGCCGCGGCTTCCAGCAGGACGGTCCGGTGGACATCTCCTTCATCGTCGACATCAGCGACCGCAGGCGCGCCGAGGACCAGCTGCGCCGCTCCCTCGACGAGAAGGAGACCCTCCTTCGGGAGCTCTACCACCGAACCAAGAACAACATGAATGTCATCAATTCCCTCCTGAGCCTCCAGTCGGCCCAGACCGACGACCCCCGGCTCCGGGAGGCCTTCGAGCAGACCGAGAACCGGATCAGCGCGATGGCCCTCGTCCACGACAGGCTCTACGCGGCCCGGGACCTCTCGCATATCAACCTCAGGGAATATGCTACCGACCTCGTGGGCCAGCTGATGGCCAGCTTCAGGATTACCCTGGGCCAGGTCCTCGTCGAGTCAAGGATGGAGGATGCCCTTGTGACCATCGACGCGGCCATACCCTGCGGCCTCATCCTGAACGAGCTGATCTCCAATGCCTTCAAGCACGCCTTCCCTTCGGGCAGAAAGGGCAGGCTCGGGATCGAGCTCGAGCGCGCCGCCGACGGGAGCATAAGGCTCAGCGTGAGTGACGACGGGATTGGCCCCCCGAGAGGCTTCGACCCGAGGCGCGACAGCCGCCTGGGCCTGCAGACGATCTTCGCACTCGCCGAGGGGCAACTGGGGGGCCAGATGAGCTTCGCCGCCGAGGGCGGTTTCACCTGCACCATCAGCTTCAAGGACGGCGCCTACGGCTCAAGGCTGGAAACCAAAGACTAGGGCGGCCTTCGCCCTGCTGGGCCGCGGGGCCTGGGCCGCATGGCGCGGGGCGCGGCATTAGCCCTTTACTTCTGTAATGATTAGTACGATACTTTAGTTGCTAGCGAATCCATTCGCTGTCTCCTGAACGGGACGGAAAGGAGGGTGCATGCAGGCGATGATTACCGAGGGGGTAAAGGCCCTCTAAAAGCCACGCCGTGGAGAACACGGAACACGGCCAGCGCCACGAGGTGCTGGCCGTTCTTTTGCATGGATGTTTCTGCTAGAATCGCGGCCTGTACGGGAGGATGAGAGCATGTTTCTGGAATTCGGATTGCTTCAATGGACGGGCCTTGGCCTGCTCGGCCTGCTCGCGGGGACCATGAGCGGGCTCCTTGGCATAGGAGGGGCGGTGGTGATCATCCCCGCCCTCGTGTTCGTCTTCGGCTTCTCCCAGAAGATGGCCCAGGGCACGACCCTCCTCCTCATGATACCGCCGATAGGCCTGCTCGCGGCGATCAGCTACTACAAGGCCGGGGACGTGAACATCCAGGCCGGGATCGTCATAGCCGCCTTCTTCTTCCTGGGCGGCTTCCTGGGCGGCAAGCTCGGGATCTCCATGGACGAGGTCCTGTTGCGGAGGATCTTCTCGGTCTTCCTCGTCGCCGTGGCGGTGAAGCTGTTCTTCAAGTAGCGCCAAGGGAATGAGAGGGCCGTGCCCAGCTGCATCCCGAGCCGGCTGAGCTCCTTGACGACGGGGATGACCCCCCCCCCGCGTTCGAGTACAGGGGGCACGCCGATGATGACGGCGATGACGACGGCGAAGGGATTGCCCGGCCCCGCGTACCGCAGGAGGAGGCCCGAGGGAGCCCAGCCGTGCATGGCCGCCCCTATCCCGATGCCCACGAGGACGCAGGCCCAGACCCTGCCGATTATCTCTCCCACATAGCGAAGGACCTCGGCGAATCTCTCCTTGAATCCAGGCTCGGCCATCTACACGCTCGCGGCCTTGAGCCTGTAGACGTAGCCCTCGACAAAGCGCTCCATCCTCAGGCGGCCGATCACCACTCCCGACACGATAGCGGCCAGTACACCGGTAGCGATGTACAGCCGGGGCGGAACGAGGGTGGCGAAGATCCAGGCGGCCTACTGTTTGATCCTCTCCTTGAGCTCCGGCATGGTGTAGCCGTACTGGTCCTTCATGTCGCGGAGGGCTTTGACCCTGTCGATATCGGCGGGAAGCCTGAGCTTCTGGATGACGGCGGCCTCGGGCGCCTTGAGCGCGACCGCTATGTCCGCGATGCTCATGGTCCCCTCGAGGGCGAAGTCGGCGGGCACCGTGAGCCCGGCGCTTCCCGGGGCCAGGGCGGCCTTGGCGGGGGCGGTAGCCGGCTTTGGCGCGGCCAGAGCCGTGGCGGTGGCCGCAGGAGGCGCGGGCGTGGCGGCAGGCGTGACCGCTGGCGCGGCGGCGCCTGTTTCTCCGGCGTAGGGGACGCCAAGGATCTTGGCTACGGCCACGCGCACGGCGTCGGCCTCGAAGCCCTCGATGCCGCCCACCTTGCCGGTGTCCTTGAGCATGGTCGAGGGCGGGACCTTGCGCGCGTCGATCCCGGCCACGTGGTAGAGGCGCTCGAGCTCGATGCCGAAGGACTCGGCCACCATCTCCCAGGTGCTCGAGCCCTTGATGTCCTCGACCTTGAGCTTTCCCGCCGCGGCGGCCTGTGTGAGGCTCACGGGGGCGAAGCTGAGCATGCCAGTCGCCTGGCCTATGGCGGCGGCCCCGAAGTAGATGCCAAAGCCCAGGGCGACCACGAGGCCGACCTTGACCGCCTTGCCCGCGATAGTCGGCACGAGGCTCGACTTCGTGGTGGGGCAGGAGCTGACGCATTCCATGCAGGAGATGCACTCGCTCGAGTTCACCACCTCGGGTTTGGAGATGTCGATGTTCATGGGGCAGACCCTGTCGCACTTCGAACAGGAGATGCAGGTCGTCGCCACCCGCTTGATCCTGAACAGGGGCAGCCTGCCCAGGATCGAGTTGACGGCCCCGAGGGGGCAGAGGTATTTGCAGAAGGCGCGCTCATAGAGCATCGACAGAACCAGGGTCAGGACGAGGAGGACGAGTCCGACGGCGAACTCCCCCCAGACTGCCTCGAGCCCAGCCGAGAGGTGGCCATAGGCCGCCAGGGGGTCGTAGGGACGGATGATCAGGGTCCCTGTCGACCAGGTGAGCCAGACGATGGCCACCAGCACGGGATACTTGATCCAGCGCAGGACGGCGTCGAGCTTCGCAGGGACGGTGAAGCGCCGTCCGAAGATTTTCTTGCCGAGCCAGCCGAAGACTCCCTGGAGGGCGCCGAAGGCGCAGAACCAGCCGCAGAAGAAGCGCGACAGGACGAGGCCCAGGGCGACGATGCCGCCAAAGAGGATGATGGTGCCCGGCTCGAGCTTCTTGATGATCTCTCCGCCCGCGACCCATTTGAGCAGGGTCTCGAGGCCGCCGAAGGGATCGAGGGCGTCGATCGTGGGGATGCCCTGGACGCGCTGGTGCAGGACGGTGAGGGTGGTGAGTCCAAGGAGAATGACGCCGAGGGTGATTCGTCTGAAGATCTGTAGGGGAGCAGCCTTCGCGGCCATGAGGGCCTCCTGTTGGTGTTGAGATTCGGGATGAATGAGGGGACTAAGGGAACTCAGGCCTCGAGGGTGGACTTGATCGAGCGGAACTCGTCCTCGTCGATCTCGCCCTTGGCGAAACGCTCCGTGATGATGTCGAGGGCCCGGTCGCCGTCGGACCGGGGATGGCGGACGAGGGCGAGGATCCCCGCTCCGAGGGCGACGAGCAGGGCGATGGCGACGAACCAGACCTCGTAGCCGCCGAAACCTATGTTTCCATGCATGTGTGTTCCTCCTCTGGCTATAAAGCAATTACTGTGCCACTACAGCTACTGCGGAGGATTAATTATGCGGGCGTTACAATATAAAGAATTACCGATACTCGGGGACGGCTGGGGAGCCCCGGGTGGCTGCGAGGGCGCGGAAAGCGCCTGATCGGGATGGGAAGGCTTTGACCGGCATGGGAAAATTCTACCCAGGGCCGCGCCCACGACGGAATCTCGGCAGGCCTGCCGCCCACCGCCTCAAGAAGCCGCTCCAGTGGCCGAGAATGTGGTGGACCCCGGCACAAGGCTCGGGGCAGCGGAGGTTTCTGTGAAAAGAAAGATGGGCCTGTGCCTCCTATTCATGGCGGCAGGAGGCATGTTCCTGTTCGGCTCCAGTACGCCCCAGATCCTCTATCCGAGACGGGCCAAGGCGCCGCAGACCGCCCCGGCCCCGACCACCACCAGGGGCCTTGTCGAGGTGAGTGGACAGATCCTCTCGGTGCATCCGGCCAACAAGGCCAAGAGGACCCAGGAGTGGATCGTCCTTCTCGTAGGCAAGAAGCGAATGAGCATCACGGTCGGCGCGAAGGCCACGATCCTGAACAATAGGGGCCTCGCGGCCAAGCCAGGCATCCTGAAGCCCGGCGAGACGGTGAGCGTGAGCTACAGGGCCAAGGGCAAGGCGTATATCGCGGTAGTGATCAGGGCTTGATGGCCTCGAAGACCTTCACCGCGGCGTCGTAGGCCTCAGACACGAGGATGGCCGCCTCCTGTTTCCTGCCCTCGGCATCGAGCCTGTCGGACTCATCGAGGATGGGGACGAGGCCCCGGGCGGCTTCCCCGCCAAGGGAGGAGACGACGTAGCCGGCCAGGAGGCGGCGCTCGGCGAGGCGGTCGAGGCGCAGGAAGGGCAGGCTGTCAAAATGCAGGAGCCTCTCCTCGAGGCTGGCAAAGGGCAGGCGCCTGTCTGAGCTCTGGGCAAGCTCGGCTCCGAGGGCGAGCGCGCGCTCCTCGGCCTCGGGGAGGTTGAAGCGGGTCACCGGGAGGGGCTCGAGGGCCCTCATGTGCATGACCTGGAAGAAGCCATACAGGGGCCGCAGGCCAGTCACCAGGCCGTTGCCCGTGCCGCCCGCCACGCCGATGCCGAAGGCGGGCAGGCCCTTCATGGGGGCCCTGCGGGCCAAGACGCGGAACATCTTGAGGAAGAGATAGCGGACCATGCCGCTCGTGTCCCACCAGTAGATGGGGGTCCCGATCACGAGGCCGCCGCAGTTCTGTATCCTGTGCTCGAGGAACTCGAAGGCTTCGTCCTTGAAGCTGCACTTCCCCGACTCGGCGCAGACCCAGGGCTGGCAGTCCCTGCAGGCCGAGACCACATGGTCGGACAGCTGGATGAGCTCGATCCGCGCTCCGGCGCCAGCAGCGCCCTCGAGGGCAGCCTTCACCATGCGGTGGGTGAGGCCGTCGCGATTGGGGCTCCCAACGATGCCTAGTACTGTGCCCTTGGTCTGCATGCCGAGTATTCTAGCACGGAAACGCGAGCCAGGGCTCTGGCGCTAGAAGGAACCATAGCCCGGCCTGCCCGCGCGCTCGTAGCGGCTCATGATGACTCCCTTCGCGGTGGTCCTCGATTCGACGAGCCTGAACGCCGCCGGGATCGTTCCCGCCCCGAAGAGACGCTTGCCAGCGCCGAGGGCCACGGGAAAACACAGGAGGCGGTATTCGTCGATGAGGTCCTTCGCGATCAGGGTCTGGGCCAGGCCCGCGCTCCCGTGGACCTGGAGCTCCCCCTTTATCCTCTCCTTGAGGGCTCCCACCTCGTCGGCCGCGTCGCGCACTATGCTGGAGTTCGCCCAGTCGGCTTCGTTCAGGCTTTTCGAGGCGACGTACTTGGGCAGGCGGTTCAGGGCCGAGGCGATGGGGTCGGCGGGGTCGGTGACCTTGGGCCAGTAGGCGGCGAAGATCTGGTAAGTGAGGCGGCCGAGGAGGAAGGCCTCGGCCTTGTCGAAAACCTCGCCCATGTAGCGCCCCCCCTCCTCGTCCATGTAGGGGAATACCCAGCCACCGTGGGAAAAACCGCCAGAGGGATCCTCCTGCGGCCCACCGGGGGCCTGCGTGACGCCATCGAGGCTCAGGAATGTCGTGATCGTGAGTTTTCCCATTTGCACCCTCCTTCTCTCCCGATTCAAGGAATGGCCATGCTTGAAAATCTACAAACGACGGCGGGCCGCGGCCACTGGAACAAGAAAAAGGCCCAGGCTCAAGGAGCCCGGGCCTCATCGCGGATGGCCGAAAGCCCTAGGGCTGAAGACGCCTGAGGGCCTTGACGGCGGCCTCGAGGCCGGCATCGTCGATATCCAGGTGGGTCACCAGGCGCAGGAGGCCGGGACCGAAGGAGCTTGAGAGTACACCCTCCCCCTTGAGCTTCTCAACGACCTCGGTCTCGGACAAGCCGTCCCCGAGCCGGGCGAGGACGATGTTGGTGTCGACAGCCAGGACCTCGGCCACCCAGGACAGGGAGGAGAGGACCTTCCCGAGCTCGCGGGCCCGGCGGTGGTCGTCCTTGATCCTCTCCACGTTGTGCTCGAGGGCGTAGATCCCCGCCGCGGCGAGGACACCGGCCTGGCGCATGCCGCCGCCCATGGACTTGCGCACGCGCCTTGCCCTCGCGATGAAGTCCTTTGAGGCGAGGAGGAGGGAGCCCACGGGGGCGCCAAGGCCCTTGGAGAGGCAGATCGATATGGAGTCGAAGATGGCGCCGTAGAGCTTGGGAGACTCCCCGGTCTCGACGAGGGCGTTGAAGAGCCTGGCCCCGTCGAGGTGGAAGCCAAGCTTGTTGGCCTTGCAGACCGCGGCGATGGCCTCGAGCTGGCCCAGGTCCCAGATGGCCCCGCCGCCCTTGTTCATGGTGTTCTCGACGGCCACGAGGCGGCTGCGCGGATAGTGGGGGTCGTCGGGGTTGATGGCCGAGGCTACATCAGAGGCCGTGAACCTTCCCCTGTCCCCGGAGAGAAGCTGGACCGAGGCCCCGGAGTTGCGGGCTATGCCGCCGCCCTCGTAACGGTAGACGTGGGCGAAGCGGTCGCAGATGACTTCCTCGCCGGGCCTGGTGTGCACATTGATGGCTATCTGGTTTGTCATGGTGCCCGATGGGCAGAAGATCGCCGCTTCCATGCCAAAGCGCGCCGCCGCGAGCTCCTGCAGGCGGTTGACGCTGGGGTCGTCGCCGTAGACATCGTCGCCAAGGGGGGCGGCGCGCATGGCCTCCCACATCGCCGGACTTGGCCTGGTCACTGTATCGCTGCGCAGATCGACGCTCATGCTGTTGCTCCCGGCAGTCGGATGGGGAAGGGGCGCCTGGACGGCCCCGCTCCCAGACAGTGAGCCTAGCACGGAGCTTCACAATTGAAAAGAAGCGGTCTGGAAAAAATGGAAGGTCGCTAGAGCGGGAAGCTGATGGTGTAGGCTGTGCCCTCCGAGCTCGGCATTTCCAGGGAGCCGCCAAGCTGCCCGACCAGGGCATTGATCAGCTGCCTGCCAAAGCCCTTCGAGCCATCGAGGGCCGCGCTCTCGGGCATGCCTACGCCGTTGTCTGCGTAGCTGAGGCTCACCCGATCCCCCCTGCGATGCGCGGACACGCAGATGACGCGCTCGCCCTCCCTCTTGAAGGCGTATTTCATCGAATTGGTGACGAGCTCGTTGAGGATGATGCCCAGGGCCGAGAGCCGCTTCGGGTCAAGCTCGGTGCCGTCGATGTCGGTGTGGATGCTGACAGCGGGGAGGCTGAGGAAGACGGCGACGATCTCCTCGAGGAGGGGAGGCAGGAACTCGCCCAGGGCCATCGAAGCGCTGTTCTCCGCACGGTAGAGCTTGTCGTAGAGCTCAGCCATATGCTGGACGCGGCGGGCGGCATCATCGATCACCTCCCGGCTGGCATCGTCCTCCTGCATCGAGGCCTGCATGCCAAGCAGGGAGACGACGATGCTCATGTTGTTGGTGACCCTGTGGTGGGTCTCCCTGAGGAGGAGCTCCTTTTCGGCGAGGAGCTTCCCGACCCTCTCCTCGGCGGCGGTGCGGCGGATTATGTCCTGCTCCAGGGCCCACATCAGCCTGCGGTTGACGGCGAGGGCCAGGCCAAAGGTCAGCGCCACCTGGAGCATCTGGTAGGCTATCACCACGAGAACGTCCTGCGCGGCCGAATGGAAGAGGTCGACCCCGGGCGGATATAGGATGTCGGCGGCGATCCGGGACAGGCTGAAGAGGGCATAGGCCGCGAATACCAGGCCTGCGGGACGGATGTCGGAGCGCATCCGCTGGTCGGCCTTGCGCAGGATGAGCCAGGCGCACCTTCCGGATACCCACAGCAGCCCCGCCGAGAGGAGGAGGTTGCGCGCCCTGAGGCTTGGGTCCACGAGGCCGAAGTAGGCCTGGGCGAGGACGAAGAGAACCATGCCAGCGGCGTTCCACAGCTGCCTCCCCTTCCTCTCCATGTAGCGCTCGAGCCCCATGTAGAGCAGGATGGCCCCGCCCATGATGAGGGGGCTGCCGAGCATGATTGACAGGGTGGGCATGACGCCCCGCAGGGCCAGGAAGATCACGGCGAGGAGCTGAAGGGCAAAGTCGGCGAACCACAGCCCCATGCCAGCGAAATGCCTGCGGTTCACGATCCAGAGGGAGGCGATCACCGCGGCGCAGATCGCGTCGCTGAGCAGGGTGCTGAAAAGGACGGTCTTCATGTCCAGGAAATCCATTGTCCCTTTATCGCATGGCTCCGGCGCTCTTCGCTAGATGGCCAGACTCCCGCGCTTGACTCTCGAGCCGCCCTCGCTAGAATGGCTTCCAATATGAGCGCACAACTACGCAAGACCCTTGATTTCCTCCGCGGTCTTCGCGACAACAACTCGAAGCAGTGGTTCGAGGAGCACAGGGCCGACTACGAGGCGGCGCGGGAAGCCTTCGTAGACCTCGTCACCGAGCTGATCCACCGCTTCGGCGCTGTCGACGACCTTGGGGGAGTCTCGCCCAGGGAATGCATCTTCAGGATCAACCGCGACCTCCGCTTCTCAAAGGACAAGACGCCCTACAAGACCGCGATGAGCGCCCTCCTGGGCAGGGGGGGCAGGAAGTCCATGTCCTCGGGGCGGAGCTACTACTTCCACATAGAGCCCGATGGCAAGTCCCTGCTCGCGGGCGGGCTCTACGAGCCGGCTCCCGCCGAGCTGTCTGCCCTGAGGCAGGTCCTGGCCAAGGACGCGAGGCCCCTCAAGAAGATCATTGGCGGGAGCGAGTTCGTGCGGCTCTTCGGGTCCCTGAGCGGGGAATCGCTCAAGACCGCCCCCCAGGGCTGCGACAAGGACCATCCCGAGATACTGCTCCTGCGCCGGAAACAGTTCTACGCCTCATGCAGCCTCGATGACCCCCTGGTCCTTTCCGACGCTCTCATGCCCCATGCCCTCGAGGCCTTCGCCGCGATGAAGCCCCTCCTGGTCTACCTTGAGAAGGCTGCGGGCGGCCGCTAGAGACTTCCAGGAGCCGGGTCCAGGAGGCGACGGCCAGGCCTAGGCCGGGAAGGCCACCCTCACCGTCATGCCCGCGCCGTTCTCGGTGAGCGACTCGCCTCCGAGCTGGGCCGACAGGCTCTTCACGAGAAGCAGGCCGATCGACCTGCGCCCAGTCTCCTCGCGCGCGGGCCCGGCAAAGCCGACTCCGTCATCGGCGACGATGAGCGAAACCATTCCTGGTCCAGAGCGGGTCATCGTCACCCTGACCGTGCCCTTGCGACCGGCGGGGAAGGCGTGCTTGAGGGCGTTGACGACAAGCTCGTTGATGAGGAGGCCGCAGGAGATGGCCTTCTCGAGGGGGAGCCTCAGGTCATCGACGCTCACGAGGAGGCTCACCTGGTCCTGGTCGATGCCGTAGGCCTCGACCAGGTAGTCGCAGAGCCTGCCCACGTAGGAGGGGAAGGCGACCAGGCCGGCCTCGTCGAACTGGTAGAGGATCTCGTGCACGAGGGACATCGCCCTCACTCTCGCTTCCATGTCCACAAGCGAGCGTCCTGCCGCCGAGCTTGGGTCACCCTCGTTCAGCTGCAGGTTTATCAGGCTGCAGATGATCTGGAGGTTGTTCTTGACCCTGTGGTGTATCTCGCGCAACAGGAGCTCCTTCTCGGCGAGTGAACTGACGAGGGCGGCTTCGGCCTTCTTGCGCTCCGTGATGTCCAGGAGGGAGACGAGGACCCGCGACCAGGTCTCCTCGTAGCCCGGCATGATGCTCAGCCTGAACTGCACCTCGAGGACCTTGCCCAGGGCGTTGCGGTGCAGCGACTCCCCCTCGTAGGATCCTTGGCCCTGGGCGAGGGCGATGAACTCCGGGCGCAGGGTGTCGAGGCCCTCCTGGGAGACCACCGTGGAGAGGCTCGTGAGCATCTCGGACTTGCGAGAATAGCCCAGCATCCCCAGGGTGGCGCGGTTGACATCGAGAATCCTCACAAGGGAGGCGACCTTGACAATGCGCTCCGGTGGCGCAAGCCAGGCGGCCCAATCCGCGACCCCCGAGGCGCGGGCCCCGTCGAAGAACTGCTTGACGGCCGAGAAGTCCTCCTCCCAGAGCGAGATCGGCGAGTCCTCGAAAAAGCTCCACAGCCTGCGCTCGCTCGTGCGGATCGCGCGCCTCTGCAGGACCAGGAGGAGGACGACGAGGACGAGGACCAGGCTCGCGGTGGCGAGGAGGGGGCTCAGCCATGCAGGGATGCGGGGCTCGCGGGGCAGGGGCATCTGGTACTTGGCGAGGGCCGAGGAGAATACCCCGGGGGATTCCTTCCTGATCGAAGCGAGGGCGAGGTCAAGCCTGGCGGCGAGGGCGGCGCCATCGCCCGACGCGAGGGAGGCGGCGAAGCGCAGCTCGATGGGGTTGAAGACTATCGATGTGGCGACAACAGGCGTGCCCGGCGCCCAGACTATCCCTAGGGAATTGCTGCCCACGGCGGCCGCTATCTCGCCTTTGCCCAGGGCCGTGAAGAGGGAGGGGTAATCGGGGAAGTACTGGTATTCCGGATGGACCCCGAAGGAAGAGCAGAGCTCCTTGAGCGAGCCCTTCCCCGAGAACCAGAAGTCCCTGGCCAGGGCCCCGACCTTCCTGCCCTCGAGATCCAGCATTGAGGAGAGGCCTTCCCCCTGTCTCGCGAAGACAGTGCCCCAGTCGGTCATTACCGATTCCCTGGTGAAGGCGGCGAAGACTTCGCGATCGCTCGTGTCGACTATCGCCGGCACGAGGTCGATCCTGCCCGCGCGCAGGTCATCGAGGAGCTGGTCCCAGGTCTCGAAGCTGTACTCGAGACTCCAGCCCTCGCGGCGGGCCATGGCCTCGATAACATCGATGAAGATGCCTGCGGGCTTGCCCGAGGGATCGCGGAAACACGATGGCTTGGCGTCATAGTAGCCAAGCCTCAAGGCGGGCAGAGCCGCCTCGGCCGCGATGATCGGAAAGGCTGAGCCCAGGATGCCGAGGAGGAGGAGGAGGAGGGGGGGTCGGTGGCTGGAACGGGGCATTGTGTCTCTGATTCTAGCGCACTTTCGCCAGCCCTTGCACCCGCCCTCCCCCGTCATACGCCTCGCCGTGATCGGTCAAAGGCGCTTGACGCGCCGGAAACGGGCATCGAGCTCGGCCTTCTGGTATCTGACCTTCCCCTTTATGACGAGACAGGCATCCTCGGCCTCGATCGATTCGATGGCCTCGCCCGCGAAGCCCTTGTCGAGCTCGACGATGGCCACGCCGTACAGGAGCCTGCGCTCCCCGCCCGCCGGCACTTCCACCATCGTGGGCCGACCCAGGAGCTCGGGATTGGCGCGAGAGAAGGTGAGGCCGTTGGCGTAGGCTCCCGTCGCGTTCTCCGTGCCGAGGCAGAAGCTCAGGTCGGAGCCGCCATCGTGGAGGGCCCAGGGCGTGAAGTTCCGGCCTCCGTACTGCATCCACAGGTCGTTGAAGCCCAGGGCGATGTCCCTGGCGCCGGCTGCGAGGGGGCCGGGGAAGAAGCAGATGTAGGCTTGCCCGAGTTCGGGATTCACCACGCAGCTCCAGCCGAGTTCGGCGTCGGCGGGAACAGGACCGGTGACAAAGTCGGTGTAGCCGATCATGCCCGGCACGAGGGAGATGTCGGCCTTGCCGCCCGAGCGCAAAGGGGCCTCGCGCAGGCTGCCGAACTCGAGCCCGGGCCTGAGGCGGCCCGTGTCGTCGAACTCGGTAAGCGTAGGCGCGGCGAGGAAGCGCTCGGCGCTCAGGGCTATCCTGCAGCCCGCCTGGAGGAAGGGCGCGCCCAGGGTATTGTGCCGGGCGAGGTTGACCGACACCGCTGTGGGCCCGGAGTTGGCGATGGTCATGACCGAGTAGTAGGCGGCCTGGCCGCCGAGCATGATGTCGGTCTTGGTCCACGACAGTGGCATCGTGGCCGCGGGACTTGCAAGGGAGAAGCGGGCGATGGCGGCCTCGCTCTCGCCGTCGACCCTGGCCTCCTCGAGCCTCCACTCCTCGTTGGCCGCCCAGCCGTGGGGCGGGAGCTCGGTTCCGTCGACGCTGCAGGGAGGGCCGAAGTTGGGGCTGCAGGGAAAGTCGCCGGCGATCTGGTGGAGGAGCTTCACCTTCCAGTAGTCGGCCTGGGTCTTCGGATCCCAGGGCCGCCCCGAATTGCCCCGGAAACCTGGTATCCAGTGGACGTTCGCCGTCGCCTTGCCGCGCTCGAGGCCGAACTCGGGCATCATGCCGCCGGCCTGGTCGATGAGGGCCCTCACCTTGCCGTTCATCAGCCTGACGGCCTTCCTTCCCTGGTATTCCACCCTCTCTGCCGCGAGATGCCTGTCCATGCGTCTTCCTCCCTTGTCTTCAAGCCTTCGCGAACATCGGCCACAGATCCTCGAGGGCGGCCGAGGCCGCCTTGTGCAGTTCGAACTTCCTGCGGTAGACGGCAGAGGCCAGGGGATCGGGCTCGATGCGCCCCTTGATCCTCACCATGGCCCTGGCGGCGGCCTTGAGGTCGCCGAACTCGCCCACCGCCACGGCGGCGGCCATCGCGCAGCCAAGGCTGCCGAGCTCCTCGGTCTCCACGACCTCGACGCAGAGCTCGAGCACGTCGGCGAAGATCTGGGCCCAGAGGCCCGATTTGGCGGCCCCTCCCGCGAGCCTTGCAAGCCTGGTCTGCCTCCCGGCCGATCTGCGTGCCGCGACGAGCTTGTCGACATGGACCTTGTGACCCAGGGCTATGCCCTCGAGGACCGACCTTATCACCTGGGCCCTCGTGCTCGAGGCCTCCATGCCAATGAAGCAGGCCTTGGCCCTCGGATTGTAGTTGGAGCCGTAGAGGTAGGGAAGGAAGACGATGTCCTGGGCCTCGGGCCCGACTGCTGCCGCCATCTCCTCGGCGAGCTGGAAGAGGCCTATCCCCCGCCGCTCGGCCTGGGCCCTCTCCGAGTCGAGGAAGAGGGAGGTGAACCATTCGTAGTTCCCCGCCGAGGTCGGGCTGCACTCCTCGACAAGGTAGTAGCCGGGGATGCAGAAGAGGGAGTTCATGAGGATGGACCCATCGAGGACGGGGGCGCGGGCTATGTACTCGTTGATGCTCCAAGTCCCCGCAATGACGCAGAGCTTCTCCTCGTCGGTCACGTCGGTGGCGACGGCGCAGGCGTCGATGTCGAACATCCCGCCCGCTACCGTGGTCCCGGGGCGCAAGCCGGTCGCGGCCGCGGCCTCCTTCGTGACGGAGCCGCAGGCCTCGGTCGAGTACTTCAAGGGTGGCAGGAGCTCGTAGACCTCGGCCAGACCGAACTCGGCGAGATAGTCGCGGTCAAAACGGGCATCGCGCAGGTTCATGAGGCCCGAGCCCGAGTAGTCGGTCGCCTCGGCCCAAGCCTCGCCGGTGAGCATGAAGCGGATGTAATCCTTCACCTCGAAGACCCACCGGCTCGCCTCGATGACGCCCGGCCTGTTGTCCTTGAGCCAGGCGAGGAGGGAAATGGGCTGGCTCGCGAGGATGCTCTGGCAGCTGCGACCGTGGGTGCGCGCGGCCGTCCCGTCCTCGAGCCACTTCCTGGGATAGGCCCAGGCGCGGGAATCGGTCGAGACGATGCCATTGTAGGCCGGCCTGCCATCGCGGCCCCAGAGGTAAAGGCCCTTGCCGTGGCCCGTGCAGCCAATGCCCCGTATGTCGCCGGCCTCGATGCCGGCTGCACCGATCGCCTCGCGGATGGCCTCGCAGTTCGCCCGCCAGAGCAGACCCATGTCCCGCTCGGTCGAGCCGCCTTCGCCGAGGATCATGGGCAGCTTGCGCGTGGCCGAGCCAAGGGCGGCACCCTTTGAGTCGAAGATCACGGCCTTTGTCGCCGTGCCTCCGTTGTCGATTCCCATGAAGCAGGAAGCCACGGATTTCATCTCCTTTGGCTGACATTATGCACCTTGGGAGCCGGGACGCGAAGCCAAACTCGAATTCTTTGGCATCGATTCGGTTTTCTGAATATATTCGGCCGGGAGCGCTTTGAGGAGGAGCCATGGACGAGATGCGCTTTGAGTACGTGAGCTACATAGCCTCGACGCCCGAGAAGGTCTGGCAGGCGATCGTCGACCCCCAGACCGCCATCAGGTACTGGCAGAATGTGAACGTCTCGGACTGGAAGCCCGGCTCAAGGTGGGAGCACTGGAGCGCCGTCGTCGATGGCAGGCTGCTGATGGTGGGCAAGGTCATCGAGAGTTCGCCTCCGCGGCGCCTTGTGATGACCTGGGCCTTCCCCCAGGACGAGGGCGTCGAGGCGAAGCAGACCCTGGTTAGTTTCGACATCGAGAGAACGGGCGAGGTGGTGAAGGTCAGCCTGGGCCATTCCCGTCTCGAGCCGGGCTCGGAGATGGAGCTTGGGATAACCGAGGGCTGGCCCAAGGTCCTCTCGAGCATGAAGACCTTGCTTGAGACCGGCCAAGCCCTGCCAAAGCTCTGGTGATTGTCTAGGCTCTGTCCCGAGGGGCCGGCGGCGGTCGAGGGGGACGGCCTCAGAAATCCTCGAAGCCCGCGTCCCCGCTGTCCCCGGCCGCGCTTGCCACCTGAGATCCAGCGGCCCCGCCCAGCTGCCTGGGTTCGGCTCGCCTCGCTGTCTTGGGCCGCCCGGGTGATGAGGAGCTGAGGGCCGACCGTCCTGGCTGGACCGGCGAGGCCGCGCCCGCGGCGCCCCTGGGCCCGCCTCCCGTTTTCACTTCATGAATTGTGGGAAGCTTGAAATACGCCAGGGTCTCCACGAGATGGAGGGCCTGACCACTCATCTCCTCCGACATCGAAGCCAATTCTTCCGAGGCTGTGGCGTTCTGCTGGATCACCACGTCCAGCTGGACGACCGCCTTCCCGATCTGCCCAGCCCCCATGCTCTGTTCTCTGCTGGCCGCGGTTATCTCCTGGACAACCTCGGCTGTCTTCTGGATGTCGGGCACCACGGCCCGGATGATCAAGCCCGCCCGTTCGGCGACAGCCACGCTTTGGCCGGAAAGCTCGGAGATCTCCCGGGATGCGCTCTGGGAGCGCTCGGCAAGCTTGCGCACCTCGCTCGCGACCACGGCGAAGCCCTTGCCGGACTCGCCCGCCCTCGCCGCCTCGATCGCGGCATTGAGGGCGAGGAGGTTCGTCTGCCGCGCTATCTCCTCGATGATCGAGATCTTGCCCGCTATGTGCTTCATCGCCTGGACGGTCTGGATCACCGACATCCCTCCCTCCTCGGCGTCAAGGGCGCTCTTGCGGGTGATGCCTTCTGCCGCCACGGCGTTGTCTGCGTTCTGCTTGATGGTCGCGCCCATCTCCTCGACCGAGGCCGAGACTTCCTCTGCGGCCGCGGCTTGTTCGGACGCGCCCTGGGAAAGCTCCTGGGCGGTGGAGCTGATCTCCTCGCTGCCCTTCCAGACATTGTTGGCCGATGCCTGGATCGAGGTGACAATGTCGCGCAAGCCCGCCATCATGCGGTCCAGGGCAGAGGCGAGATCGCCTATCTCGTCGCGTCGCGAGATGTATTCCGCCTTGACGCTCTCCGAGAGGTCTCCGCCGGCTATGCCGTTGGCGAGAGCGATCGCCCTGCCCAGGGGGACTGTGATGGAACGAGAGATGAGGATGCCGAGGACGAGGCAGGCCGCGAGGGACAAGCCGAGAACGATGAACATGACCAGCATGACTGTCCTGCCCAGCGCGCCGTTCGAGGCCGCCGCGGCGCCACCATCCTTGAGCTTGTCGGCCACGAGGGCCTCGATGCCTGCCTGGTAGGCAAGGGCAGCCTGCCCGCCCTTGCCGCGCATGATCGCGAGGGCCTCATCGTCGCGGTTGGCCTTGATTTCCACAGTCAGGAGGTTCAGCTGGACCACATACTCGGCCCGGGCTGCCAGGAAAGCCTTGAAGAGGCTCTTCCCCTCATCACTCAGCAGGGCCTTCTCGTAGGCCGCGGCAGCGTCGGCTATCGTGGCGCGGAAGGCCTCGACCTGGACGAGGATCCTGTCGATCTCGGCGGCATCGGAGGCGTCGATAGCCGTCCTGAGGGTGAGCCGCATGCGCCAGAAGCTCTCGGTTATCTGGAGGAGTTTCTCGAGAGGCTGCATCTGGTTCCTGTACAGCATCGCGTCGGCCTTGCAGATGCTGGCCGTGTTGTAAAGGCCGAACAGCCCCGCGCCGACTCCTATCAGTGAAACGACGAGGAACCCCAGGAAGAGCTTGGCACCGATCTTCAATTTGAAACCCCATATTTCCTATATGATATAGGCGCTACAATTGCATGAGATATCTACTTTGTCCAATAGAAAACTAAAGAATATTCAAAGATCTCTGCGCGAGCCCAACGACGCATTAGGCCTGTGAGCAGACCTTCAGGTCAGGCCTCGGATAGACCTGGCCGTGGCAGGGCGGGGCCGAGTTGTAGAGCCAGTCGAGCTCGATGCCGCTAAGGGAGGGCCCGAGGCCCCGGCGGTAGCTTCCCCGGGCAAGGAAGCTCTCCATGCCGAGGTTCATGGAGAAGAGGGCGACCCTCGCCCCGTCGGGGATGGGGCCAAGCTCCCTTCCCCAGGGTCCCGGCGTGAACACGATGCGCGATGGACCAGAACTCCTCGCCTGGATGACCGGCACGATCCAGGGAAAGCCCCCGGCGTCGACGTAGGCAAGGAAGTTGAGCGATGCCAGGGCGTCGATGATCGAGCTCGCGAAGGGCGGCAGTACCTCCGCCCCGCCTGCGACGCGGGCGCGGCCGCAGAGGGCTGCCGTGGCGAGGGAGGACAGGGCGATGCCGGGCATGGGCAGGGCCGAGGGGCCCTCCACCCCCTGGAGCTCGAGGTAGTGGACGGTGTTGATGCCGAAATAGGCGTTGTAGCGGAACATGGGCTGCTTGTTGTACTTCACGTACTCGGGCCCCTCCTTCGCGCAACGCTTCCAGACGGCGCGGCCGCGCCAGAGCCTTCGGTCGAGGCTCATCACCAGGAAACCGACCTGGTGGCGCTCCTGCATATAGGCTTTGCTGAGGCCCCGGGAGAATTCGCCCAGGGTGAGCTCATGGCTGCCCAGGGCCGAGATCGTGGTGATGAGGCTGATGTGGGGCTCTCCGGCCCCGTTGATCGTCACCACGAGGCCGACTTTCTCGGCTGGCTCGAAGGCAGAGACATCGGCCGCATCGAAACTGTTCCTCATCATGCATCACATCCTTTTAGGGCCTCTAATCCCGGCACGATCCTGTCCACGAGACTTCGACCTTGCCGCCGGTCGCTCTTCTGGCCGAGCCGGCGAGCCTTTCCAGGTCCTCGCGCCTCATGAGCGAGGCCTCCTCGTAGTCCCATTTCCTGCCCAGGCTGCGGTACTTGCCCGCGCAGAGCTTGTTGAAGGCGCAGAGTTCCCAGCGCTCGAGCCGCGGCGGATCGGCCCTGGCGATCAGCTCGCCAAGGGCCAGGAGGTTCTCCTCGCTGTCTGTCGCGCCGGGGATGATGGGGGTGCGGATCCACATCGAGGCCGGCATGGCGGCCGAGCGCATGAGGGCGGCCGTCCTCTCGAAGTTGGCGAGGACGAGCTCGTTCCCTGCTCCCGTGAAGACGCGGTGCCGCCCCGAGTCGGCCTCCTTGAGGTCGTAGAGCACGAGGTCGACCTGCGAGTACAGCCCCTCGAGGGTCTCCCACTTCGCGAGGCCGCAGGTGTCGAGGGCTGTATGGGCTCCTGCCTTCCGGCAGAGCCTGAAGACCTCGAGGGCGAAGACGGCCTGAAGGCTCGCCTCCCCTCCCGTGAGGGTGATCCCGCCACGCTCCGAGGCCTTCCACCAGGAGAGGTCCTTGAGGAGCTCATCGGCGAGCTGCCCCGCCTCCATCCTCGTCCCAAGGAGCTCCATGGCCCCGCCGGGGCAGGCCTCGGCGCAGGTGCCGCAGCCCACGCAACTAGCCCTTTCGACCTCGATGTTCCCTTGGGCGCCGCGGGAGAGGGCTCCGCGGGGACAGGAGCGCAGACAGGCCCCGCAGCCGTCGGCAGTCCTCCCCGCGATGCAGCGCAGCCCGAGCCACTGGACCTGGGGCCGGGTCTCGATGCTCTCGGGATTGTGGCACCAGGCGCAGGAGAGGGGGCAGCCCTTGAGGAAGGCCGAGCTCCGCAGGCCGGGCCCGTCCTCGGTGGACATGCGCTGGATCTGGAGGACGAGGCCTGTGATGGCCGCGGCGTCGCCATCGAGTGCGGCCGCGCCGGCCAGCAGGGCTCGCCCGGCCAGCGGGGCTGGCCTAGAACTTCCCATGGCTCAGCCTGGCGATGACCTCGTCCTGGAGCTCGCGGCCTATCGAGGTGAAGTAGGCGTTGTAGCCCGTGACGCGCACGAGGAGGTGGCGGTATTCCTGGGGCCTGGCCTGCGCGTCCTTGAGCATCTCCGGATCGAGCATGTTGATCTGGAGGGCAGTGCCGCCCTTCTCGGCATAGCCCCTGAGGAAGGCCTTGAACTTCTCGCGATGCTCGCCGTCGCGGAGGATCGAGGGGTTGAAGGTGATCGTGTGGCTCGCCCCGTTGGGCAGGGAGTTGCGGTAGTCGCCCCAGTCGGCGCCCTCGCTCCCGCGGCCGCCGAGGACAGCGCCCACCGAGTTGGCGTTCGAGGTGGGGCCGTTTATGTCGGCCCCGTTCGAGGGGCAGATGGCGTTCGAGAGGAACTGGCCGCGCTCGCGGCCGTCGGGGCTCGCCGCCATCACAAAGCCGTCCCCCGCCCAGTAGTTCCAGGAGAGCATGCCGGGACGGAAGCGCCTGCCCGTGCTGGCCGTCCTGTGCTTCCAGGTCTCGGCGCACCAGAGCTCCATCACGGCGGCGCCCATCGCGTCGGCCTGCGGATCGTCGCGTCCGTACTTGGGGGCCTTGTTATGGGCCTTGGCCCTCAGGGCCTCGTGGCCCTTCCAGTTGGCCTTGAGGGCCTCGATGAGTTCGACCATCGTGCAATCCTTGCGGTCGAAGACGAGGTGCCTCACCGCGAGCAGGGAGTCGACCGCCGTCGCGAAGGTGACGGCCTCGATGGTCACGAAGCTGAGCTCGGCTCCGCCCGAGGTTATGTCGCGGCCCTGCTCGGCGCAGCCCTTGACGAGGCAGGAGAGGTAGGGGGTCGGGAAGAAACGCGCGCGGATCGATTCCGAGACCTCGTAGAGCTCAACGATGCGGCCCACGATGTAGCGGGTTTGCTCACGGTAGGCCGCCCAGAACTCCTCCCAGGAAGCGAAGGAGCGCGCGTCGCCGGTTGCCGGCCCCGCGCGCCGTGGAGCCGTCGTGCGCCCCGTCATGGCATCGGTGAAGGGAAGGAGGTCCTCCCCACCGGTGAGGGCGAGCTCGACGGCTTTGAGGAGGTTCTGGTTGCAGTCCACGGTCCCCGAGCGGTCGTTGCCCGCCATGGTGTTCTCGAGACAGCCCACCGAGGCATAGTCGTGCACATTGTCCTTCCGGATGTGCAGGGAGGCCTCGGCCGGGGCCTCGCGGGCCTCGCGCATCATCCCGGCCATGGAGCGCTCGTCGAAGTTGAGGAGGAAGGGGGCGCCCTGGCTCGACTCGACCATCGACACTACCTTGTCCAGCAGCTTTTCGGGCGAGCCGCGGTGGAGGCGGACGTTGGGTTTGGGCTCGAGGATGGGCGACATCCCGTCGATCACCTCGAGGAAGAGGTAGCTGAGCTCGTTGCTCATGTCCTGGCCCTCGGCCCCCAGGCCCGAGAGGTTGAAGAGCTGGCCGAAACCGGCGGTGATGCCGTTGTTGCCCGTCCTGATCTGGGCGTCGTAGGCGGTGTTGCAGTGGAACCAGAAACAGCCCAGGAGCTCCTTGGCCTCCTGCATGCTCATGCCCTCGGCCTTTGAGCGCTCCCAGTATGGCAGGAGGTACTGGTCGATCCTCCCGAAGGAGACCCCCGGACCCGGGTAGTTCTCGTCGGCCATGACGAGCATGTGGCCGAGCCAGAGGGCCTGGAGGGCCTCGCGGAAGTCGCGCGCGGGCTCCCAGGCGACCTGGCGCAGGGCAGCGGCCATGACGAGGAGCTCGGCGCGGCGAGCGTCGTCGGCCCCACGGCCGCCGCCGTCCCCCGCGCCATCGGCCGCGCAGGAGGCGGCCAGGGCCTCGCAGTCGGCGGCGTAGGCGAGGGAGAGCTCGCGCGGCATCTGTGTGGCGATGAGCATGGCCCGCAGCTGGGCGCCTCGGGCCCCAGCCGCCTCGGCTTGAGGAAGGGAGGCGAGAGCGGCCTCGATCTTGGCTGCGATGCCCTTCCAGCCGCTGGCGAGGAGCTCGGCGTAGCCGGGGATGAGGTGGCCGCTGGTGGCCCCGGCGTTGCCGTAGCCGTGGTTGTGGAACTCTATCGCGGCCGCCCTCGCCCCCTTCTTGCCAAGGACGAGGCTGTCGTACTCCCTTGCCTCGGCCTCATTGAGGCATAGCGAGGTCTGGATGTTGAAACGCGAGCCTGCGAGGAGGTCGCCGGGCAGGAGGTCGCGGGGGAGGTGGCGGGTCATCACCTCCTTGAGGAACCAGGCCCGGCGCTCTGGCAGGGACAATGACCAGAAGTCCTGGCGCAGGGCTATGGGCCTGGCCGCCATCCTGAAGGAGGAGCGCATCGCGCCGAGGAGGGTATAGACCTCGGGGACGATGTAGTAGGTGAGCTCGTTGAACTGGATGTCCCAGCTCGTGCCCGTCGACCAGGAGCTGTATTCGTTGTTCCAGCTGCGGTCGGCTCCCTCGAAGTACCAGGAGCGGAGTTTCTGGACCCTGGGAGAAAGACCATGGGGCTGTTTGAGGCTGGCCATGGTCGGGGATTCTGGGACCCCCGCGGCGGCCTGTCAAGAAGAAGTGCTTCGTGACCCTGGGGCGGCAGCCCGGCAGGCCAGACTAGCCGGCTCTGGCCGCCTTGAGCAGGCCAAGGAAGACCGGGCAGCCGTAGCAGTACTCGCCCGAGCCGCCCGAGTGGCGCGAGGCCGCGCAGAGCCTGCCGGTGATGAACCAGCAGAACTGTCCCTCACCAGATATCCACGCGGCGCAGAAGGCCCTCTCCTCCTCGGGACAGCTCCTCGCCTCCCAGCAGGGCCTCTGGGCCTCGAGGGCAGGGCCCTTGAGCTTGAACGCGATGTAGTAGAGCATCCTCTCGACGGTCGCGGGCACGGCCCGCCATCCCTGCTCGTAGCTCTCGACGGCCTTTCGCGAGACCCCGAGCATCGCCGCCAGGTCCTTCTGGCTCTTCCCGGTGAGACTCCTCAGCCTGGAGAAATCAAGAGCCTCCATATTGACACCCCTGTTGTCCCTGTGCATAGTAACACGTGCGTACCACATTGTGGTATGAAATCCGCGAAGGCGCAAGTGCATGCCGTGCACGGGCCTGAGCCGGGAAGGGAATCATGAGCGAACGCGATGGTCGACAAGGAATGCTATGCGGCATGAGGCCGCCCCGAGCGCTTGCTGTCGCGCGTTGCCGCGTACTCCAGCGTCCGGGGCCCTCGCTAGGAACCGCCCAAAGGGCGGTCGACGTCAGACATGCCCCGGAGGCTGCGCAATGGCCAAAGATACCCCCCGCTTCGAGACCCTTTCTGTCCAGTCCGGCCACAGTCCCGACCCCACCACCTTTTCGCGCGGCGTCCCCATCTACAGGACAAGCTCCTTCACCTTCAAGAGCGCCGAGCACGCGGCGAATCTCTTCAGCCTGAAGGAATTCGGAAACATCTACTCACGTCTGGGAAACCCGACGAACGAGATCCTCGAGACCCGGGTCAGTCAGCTCGAGGGCGGGGCCGCATCGGTCTCGGTCGCCTCGGGCACGGCAGCGATCTTCAACACGGTGATCACGATAGCGAAGGCGGGGGACGAGATCGTCTCGGCCTCGAACCTCTACGGCGGGACCTACACGATGTTCGACGCGATCCTGAGCGACCTTGGCATCACGACGCGCTTCGCCGACGTCCTCGATCCGCCGAGCTTCGAGCGGGCCATCACGCCAAAGACCAGGCTCCTCTTTATCGAGAGCATCGGCAATCCCGTCCTCGACCTCGCCGACATCGAGGCGATCTCGAGGATAGCGAAGAAGCACGCTCTTCCCCTGGTGGTCGACGCGACCTTCACCACGCCCTACCTCATGAGGACCATAGAGCTCGGGGCCGACATCGTCATCAACTCCCTCACGAAGTGGCTCGGCGGCCACGGCACCGCGATAGGCGGCATCGCCACCGACGCTGGCAACTTCGACTGGTCGGATCCGAAGTTCGAGCTCTTCAACAGGCCCGACCCCAGCTACCACGGTCTGCGCTGGGCCATCGACTTAAGCCCTGAGCTGCGCAGGATAGCCTTCGCCCTGCGCTTCAGGACAGTGCCCCTGCGCAACCTCGGCGCCTGCCTCGCTCCAGACAATGCCTGGTTCTTCCTCCAGGGCATCGAGACCCTCCACCTGCGCATGCCCAGGCATTCGCAGAACGCCCTTGCCGTCGCCTCCTTCCTCAAGAAGCATCCCAAGGTCGAGTGGGTCCGCTACCCCGGCCTCGAGGGAGATCCCTCCTTTGGCCTCGCGAGGAGGCTGCTTCCGAGGGGGGCGGGCGGAATGGTCGTGTTCGGGGTGCGGGGGGGCAAACAGGCGGGAGAGAAGTTCATCGAGTCCCTGAGGCTCTTCTCCCACCTCGCCAATGTCGGGGACGCCAAGAGCCTCGCCATCCATCCGGCGAGCACGACCCATTCCCAGCTCTCCGAGGAGCAGGTGAAGGCCTCGGGTCTCACGCCCGACCTTGTGCGTCTCTCCATCGGCATCGAGAACATCGAGGACATCACCGCCGACCTTGAGTCGGCACTCGCGGGCGTCTAGGTCGAGGGCGCCTCGCCGCATGGCGGGGCGCCCCTCCCCTGCTGCCGCCCGGCTTTGCGGCGGGCTGCCGCCCCCGGGCAGCCGCCGTCGCCCCCGGGGAGCCGCCTGGTTTCACTCAGGCGGGCGCAGGCTCCTCAAAGAGCCAGGTTGAGAGGTAGCGCTCCCCGTTGCTCGGTATTATGACGATTATCGTCTTGCCCTCGCTCTCGCTCCGCCTCGCCACCTGGACCGCGGCCCAGAGGGCGGCCCCCGAGGAAATGCCCACGAGTAGTCCTTCTTCCCTGGCGACGCGGCGGGCGGTCTCCCCCGCGTCGGCATCCTTCACGCGGATGATCTCGTCGATGACGCCCGTGTTGAGGATTGGCGGCACAAAGCCGGCGCCGATGCCCTGGAGCTTGTGGGGGCCGGGAGCCTCGCCGGAAAGGACAGCCGAGGTATCGGGCTCGACCGCGATCACCTTGAACGAGGCTTTCCTGGACTTTATCACCTCGCCGACCCCGGTGATCGTCCCGCCGGTGCCCACCCCCGCGACGAGGATGTCGGCAGTCCCCTCAGTGTCGCGCCAGATCTCCTCGGCCGTGGTGCGGCGGTGTACCTCGGGGTTGGCCGGATTCTCGAACTGCATGGGCATATAGGCCTTGGGGATGGTCTGTGCGAGCGCTCTCGCTTTCTCGATCGCCCCCTTCATGCCCCTGGGGCCCTCGGTGAGGACGAGCTCGGCCCCGTAGGCCGCGAGGAGCTTGCGCCGCTCGGCGCTCATGGTCTCGGGCATCGTGAGGACCAGGCGGTAGCCCCTGGCCGCCGCGACGGCTGCCAGGGCTATGCCCGTGTTCCCGCTCGTCGGCTCGACGATGACCGAGCCGGGGCCGATGAGGCCCTTGGCCTCGGCCGCTTCGATCATCGCGAGGCCGATCCTGTCCTTGACGCTGCCAAAGGGGTTGGCCGATTCGAGCTTGGCGAGGATGAGGGCCTTCGAGCCTGGCCCGGCAAGGCGCACCTTGACCAGTGCCGTGTTCCCTATGAGGTCGGTAATCTGTTCCGCGTATTTCACGTCTATCTCCGCATGCTGCAATTGGCGAAGTCCGCTGCCCAACGGGCCCGCCGCTCCAGCGAAGCCTGTCGGACCCTGCGGACCGATAAGGGAGGGCTGTGGGATGCCCCGGGAGGGCTTCCGCCTTCGGGCTAACAGCCGAGGAGGGACGAGCGTCCCTCCTGCTCCCTTATGCCATTATCGCATATATCCATGTCGGTATCCGTATATACCACAATGTGGTATTCTGTTCCGGAAAGTCAAGCGAAGGACTGTCCCCCGGCCCCGGCCCCGGCGAAGAGGGGCCACACAAGCACAAAGAGAGCGCCTCGCGTTCATACTTCGTTCACACGAGTAACCTAAATTCATAAGCGAACACATGGAAATCCAGCCGGAGGATAGGTGGAAATGAGCATAAAGCGCGCGACGCTGTACGTGGACGGCATGACCTGTGCGGCATGCGAAAACAGGGTCTCAAAAGGCCTCATGGCGATCCACGGCGTGATCGGGGCCGAGGCCAGGGTCGCGGGTGGGAAGGTCCTCGTCGAGTACGATGACAGCGCCACCGCGCCGGCTGCCATGAAGGCCGCGATCGAGAGGATCGGCTACGCGGTGCACGACAGGAAGAAGGGCGGGACCACGGTGGCCCTCGGCGTAGGCCTCCTCCTCGCCGCGGGGTACCTGATGGCGAGCTCGAGCGGTGTCTTCAACGCCCTGCCCAAGGTCGACGCCTCGATCGGCTACGCGATGCTCTTCGTCGTGGGCCTGCTCACCTCGATCCACTGCGTCGCGATGTGCGGGGGGATAGCCCTGTCGCAGAGCGTCGGGCGCTTGGGCGCCGGTGGGGCCGCGTCCCCGGCCAGCTCCAAGGGAAGGCTCAACCAGATGGTACCCGGCCTCCTGTACAACGCGGGCCGGGTCCTCTCCTATACGATCGTCGGCGGCATCGTGGGCGCCCTCGGCTCGGCCTTCAGCTTCAGCCCCACGATAAAGGGGATCATCGCGGGAGCGGCCGGGATCTTCATGGTCTTCCTTGGCCTCAAGATGCTCGGGGTTCTCAGGAGCCTGCCCCAGCTTGGCAAGCTCCTTCCAGCCGGCCTCCGCGGGCGTATGGGCAGGCTCGGCTCCTCCCTGCGGAGCCACGGGCCCTTCGCCGTGGGCCTGCTCAACGGCCTCATGCCCTGCGGCCCCTTGCAGACTATGCAGCTCTACGCCCTTGGCACGGGAAGCGCCCTCACCGGTGCCCTCTCGATGCTGATCTTCTCGGCCGGCACCGTGCCCCTCATGCTCATCTTCGGCGCGACCGCAGCCCTCCTTCCCCGCAGGTTTGTGCCGGTCATGGTCAAGGCCAGCGCTGTCCTCGTGATGTTCCTCGGCGTGATGACCTTCGGACGTGCGGCCGCCCTCGCTGGAGTGGCCCTGCCCGAGCTGCCCGTCCTCTCCCTCGCCTCGGCCCAGGCTCCTGGCCAGGCAGGCCCAGGCCGGGCCGATGCGACGCTTCCCATCCTCCAGATCGCCGATACAAGCCAGGCCCAGGGCGGCCTCCTGAAGGCCACGGTGGCGAACGGAGTCCAGACCATCGTCACCGAGTTCAAGGAGGGCTACTACGTCCCCTTCACCGTGCAGGCCGGCCTTCCCTTGAAGTGGACCATCCGGATCAAGGCCGAGGACCTCAACGGCTGCAACAACCCCGTGACAGTCCCCGCCTACGGGATCCGGAAGACCATGGTGGCGGGCGACAACCTGGTCGAGTTCACTCCGGCCAAGGCGGGCGTGATCGCCTACAGCTGCTGGATGGGCATGATACGAAGCAGGATCACCGTCGTCTCCGACCTGGGCTCCGCGGCTGAGACCCTGCGCGCCCAGAACCTCCCCGACCTTTCTGGCTCAGGCCAGGGGGGCGCAGGCGGCCCCGGCGCGGCCGCGGGAGGCGCAGGCTGCTGCTCGGGCACGACCAATCCCGCCTTCGCCGGGGGCAAGGTGCCTGTCGACACGATCGGCATGCCCGTCGTGAAGAACGGGGTCCAGGAGATCACCATCACCGTGAACGCCCAGGGATACAGCCCGGCGGCCATCGTCCTGCAGAAGGGCATGAAGGCCATCATCCGCTTCAAGCCGGAAGCCTTGAGTTCCTGCAACAGTCCCGTCGTCTTCCCCGAGTACAACGGGGCCCTCGACCTCGCCAAGGGCGAGCTCGAGACCCCGGCCATCCCGATCACGGCTGACTTCACCTTCCAGTGCTGGATGGGCATGGTCCACGGCTATGTGAAGACCGTGGACGACCTATCGAAGATCGACGTCGAGGAGATACGGACCGAAATCGGCAAGTACCGCGCCTCGGGCGGCCCTGGCGGAGCCTCGGGAGCGGGCGGCTGCTGCGGCGGCGGCGCCCCCGTGGCGAAGAAATAGAGCTCAAGAGGAGTAACAGCACCATGGTAACCACGACCCAGCTACGAATAAACGGGATGACCTGCGCCGCATGCGCCCAGGCATCCGAGAGGGCGGTCAAGAAGCTCGCGGGAGTGAGCGAGGCCTCGGTCAACTTCTCTACCGAGAAGCTCCAGGTGAAGTTCGAGGATGGCCTGCTCAGTGTCGAGCAGATAAAGACGGCCGTGTCGAAGGCAGGCTACGAGGCGGTGGACGACATCGCGGAAAAGCAGGTCACGATCCCCATCGGGGGGATGACCTGCGCCTCATGTTCCGCCGCCGTGGAGCGCGCCCTCAAGAAGCTTCCCGGTGTGAAGAGCGTCTCGGTCAACCTCGCGACCGAAAGGGCCTTCGTGGCCTACGACTTCGCCGCCGTGCGGCTCTCGCAGATCAAGCAGGCCATCAGGAAGGCGGGCTACGAGCCCCTGGCCATCGACGCGGGCGCCGGAGCCGGAGCGGCAGTCGACGAGCACAAGGCCGCCAAGGAGAGGGAGATCAGGGTCCTGTGGACCAAGTTCACGGTCTCGGCCCTCTTCTCGATTCCCCTGCTATACATCGCGATGGGCGCGATGCTCGGCTGGCCCCTGCCGGCGGCGATCAACGCGATGGACTATCCCCTGCGCTACGCCCTCCTCGAGATACTCCTCGTGATCCCCGTCATCGCCGCCGGCTACCGCTTCTACCTCGTGGGCTTCAAGGCGATCCTCCACCGTTCGCCCAACATGGATTCCCTCATCGCGATGGGCACCTCGGCCGCCGTGATCTACAGCCTCTGGTCGGTCTTCCAGATCGCTGGAGGGGAGTTCAAGCTTGTCAACAGCCTCTACTTCGAGACCGCGGGGGTCATCATCACCCTAATCCTCCTGGGCAAGTCCCTCGAGGCTGTGACCAAGGGCAGGACCTCGGAGTCGATCAAAAAGCTCATGGGCCTCCAGCCCAAGACAGCGACCGTCATCCACGAGGGCGTGGAGATCGAGATGCCGATCGAAGAGGTCGAGGTAGGCGACACCGTCATGGTCCGCCCCGGCGAGAAGATCCCCGTCGACGGAGAGGTCATCTCGGGCCGGACCTCGATAGACGAATCGATGCTCACCGGAGAGAGCATGCCGGTGGAGAAGGGGCCCGGAGACAAGGTCATCGGGGCGAGCATCAACAAGAACGGTTCGATCACATTCAAGGCGACGAAGGTCGGCGCTGACACCGTCCTCGCGCGGATCATCAAGCTCGTCGAGGACGCCCAGGGATCAAAGGCCCCCATAGCCCAGATGGCCGACATCGTCTCAGGCTACTTCGTGCCCGTAGTCTTCGTGATCGCCCTCGCGATGGCCATCATGTGGCTAGTCCTTGGCCATGGGCCCGTATTCGCCCTCACGGTCTTCGTGGCTGTCCTCACGATAGCCTGCCCCTGCGCCCTGGGCCTCGCGACCCCGACGGCCATCATGGTCGGGACGGGCAAGGGAGCCGAACACGGGGTCCTCATCAAGTCTGGAGCCGCCCTCGAGACCGCCCACAAGATCGACACCATTGTCTTCGACAAGACGGGAACGATCACCAAGGGCAGGCCCGAGGTGACCGAGGTCATCCCGGCCTCAGGCTTCATGGCGGGCGAGATCCTCGGCCTCGCCGCGGCGGCCGAGCGCGGCTCGGAGCATCCCCTGGGCGAGTCCATAGTCAGGGCGGCCGAGGAAGGCGGGGCCGTCATCCCCGCGGCCCTGGACTTCCTGGCCGTCCCCGGCCACGGCATCTCGGCCCTCGTCGCCGGGAGGCGGGTCCTCCTTGGCAACGCCAAGCACATGGCAGCAAACGGTATCGTAGCCGACCTCAGGCAGGCCGACGCCCTCGCGGGCGAGGGCAAGACCCCCATGCACGTCGCTGTCGATGGTGGCTACGCCGGCATCATCGCCGTCGCCGACGTCGTCAAGGAATCGAGCGCCAGGGCCATCGCCGCATTGCACTCGATGGGCATCGAGGTGGCGATGATCACCGGGGACTCGAGGCTCACCGCAGCCGCGATCGCCGCCCAGGTGGGCATCGACCGCGTCCTCGCCGAGGTCCTGCCCCAGGACAAGGCCGCCGAGGTCAAGAAGCTCCAGGCCGAGGGCCGGAAGGTCGCCATGGTCGGGGACGGGATCAACGACGCCCCCGCCCTCGCCCAGGCCGACGTGGGCATAGCGATAGGCTCGGGCACCGACGTGGCCATGGAGAGCGCCGACATCGTCCTCATGAGAAGCGACCTCATGGATGTGCCCACCGCGATCAAGCTCTCGAAACAGGTCATCCGCAACATAAAGCAGAACCTCTTCTGGGCCTTTGGCTACAACGTCCTGGGGATCCCGGTCGCCGCCGGTATCCTCTACGCCTTCGGCGGCCCCCTCCTGAACCCCATCTTCGCCGCGGCGGCGATGTCCATGAGCTCGGTCTCGGTGCTCACCAACGCCCTCCGCCTCAAGCGTTTCAAGGCTTTCAATTGAGCAGGAGCTGGAATGGATATAGGACCGGCCTTCGGGCCGGACATCACAAAGGAGTTCTCATGAAGATCGCAGCCATCATCGCCCTCGCCGCAACGGCGTCGGCGGCCTCAAGGACATGGCGAAGAACGACAAGGACATTGTCTGGGTCCTGAACCCCGAGCCCTTCATCGCGGCGGGCGTCGATCCCGCGAAGATCAAGGGCTGGGCCTTCGCCAAGGTCGAGACCAAGGACGACGCAGGCAAGACCGTCTTTGTCGACAAGCTCCTCAAGCCCTTCGATCTTAAGTAGGCACGGGGGCTCAAGGCCCCCTACACCTGCTCCTACTATGATAGACTCTGGTGGAATGAAGCTCAAGTTCAGGCTCTCCCTCCTCTTCCTCGTGGTCGTGGCGATCGGCGCCGCCACGACCCTTGTCCTCGTGCGGCGCTCGACAGAGACGATGTTCAGGTCCTTTGTCTTCGCCGGCGACTCGGAGAAGGCCAGGGCCTACGCGGACATCCTCTCCGCATTTCGCCTCGAGAGGGGCAGCTGGGAGGGGGTCCAGGCCTTCCTCGACGAAATGCCTGCCCTCCTCTCCAAGGAGATCGCGACGAGGATCCGCGGCGAGTCGGGATGGGGCAGCTCGGGCTTCGCGCCCTCCACCCTTCGCTCCCTCATGGCGGACCGGGTGGTGCTGGCCGATTCGGATGGCATGATTGTGGCCGATACGGCGAAGGCCCTCGTAGGCACGGTGCATCCCTCGGCCCATCTTGACCATGGCATTCCGATCATGGCCAGCTTCCAGAGGACGGGGACGGTGCTCGTGGGATCCATGATCGATTCCTCGCTCACCGGGGGCGATGTCCGCTTCCTGGACTCTGTGATGCGATCCCTCGTCTGGTCCACCGCCGCCTCGACAGCCATCGCCCTGCTAGTGGGCATCCTCTTCGCCGCCCGGATCACCAGGCCCCTTGGGGCCCTCTCGGTTGCCGCGAGACGGGTGGCCTCGGGCGACCTGTCCTCGCCCGTGCCTGTCGTCGGGCGCGACGAGCTCGCCGAGCTCTCCGCTTCCTTCAACGAGATGACGACAGAGCTCAAGCGCCTTGACGCTGCGAAAAAGCAGGTGATCGCGGATTCGGCCCACGAGCTTCGCACCCCGGTGACCCTAATACAGGGTATCGTCGAGGGCATGATCGACGGGGTATTTCCCCTCGACGAGAAGGGCCTCGAGTCGGTCCATGAGGAGACCCTCCGCCTCTCCCGGCTCATCGACACCCTGCGCGAGCTCGAGATCATCGAATCGGGCGAGCTCGAGCTCACGATCGAAGGCGTCGACCTGGACGAGGCGATAGGGAAGGCACTGGTGCTCTTCGCCCCGGCCGCCAAGGCGAAGACGATCGAACTCGGCCAGGGGAGCGCAGGGCCGGGCCGGGCTGTGGCATCGGGCGATTACTTCAGGCTGGGAGAGGTCGTCTACAACCTCGTCTCCAACGCCATAAAGTACACCCCCGAGGGAGGCAGGGTCCTGCTGGCCCGTGGCGAGGGCCCTGCCGGATTTGTCGAGTTCCGGGTGGAGGACTCGGGGCCAGGCATCGGGCCGGATGAACGCGAGCGGATCTTCGAGCGCTTCTACCGGATCGACAGGTCGCGTTCCTCGGGCACCGGAGGCCGCGGCCTCGGCCTCGCGATAGCCTCAGAGATCGTGAAGGCCCACGGGGGAAGCATCGCGATCGAGGACTCGGACCTGGGAGGCGCGAGCTTTGTCGTGAGGCTTCCCCGCTTCGTCAGCTAATCCCCTACCTCTTCCAGCGCGCGAAGTATGGGGCGACGCTCGTGAGATAGGCCTTGGAGATCCCGATGGAATCGCCGAGATTTGTCTTGTCCTCGCCGAGAACGGGCACGGGATTGCAGCCACCCTTGATCTTCTCGATCTGGTCGAGGCTGAAGCGGTTGCCGCAGTTCTGGCAGACGAAGACATTTGCTTCCTGCTTGTAATAGCCGCGGCCCGAGCCGTAGCAGACCTGACAGGTGTTGAGGGCTGTCCTGATCGTCCCGTCCGAGGCCCTCACCGCGAAGATCTCCATGGGCTTACCGTTCAGCGTGTAGGGATAGAAGGTCGCCGTCGTGCCTATGTCCTTCTTCTGGATCACGATGCCCCAGTCCGCGGTTTTGGGCGAGGCCTTGGTCTGGGAAAAGGCCGCCGGTGCGAGAACAGCGATGGCGACGAAGGCGAGAATGAGTCTTCTGGGCAAGAACGATCGAAGTCGAAGCATTGTGTACCCTCCGCATCGCACTCTAGCGGGGCATTGTGAGCGCAGTATGAATCGACGGTGGGCATTGCGTGTTATCCGCTTGCTTGCGCGCCGAATTCGGCCCCACTTCTCCCGCCAAATCGATACCTTATCCGAGACGGAAGGCGGTTCTTCCCCTCGTGTTTGGGGAACTAAGACCTTCAAGACGCCTCCCAAGGAGCCATGACCATGAAGACCAAGCTGCTCGCATCGATCCTTCTTCTCTCCTCGCTCGGGCTTTTCGCCCAGGATATCTCCCTTCCTCGTCCCGCGACCAAGTCCGGAGTGGACCTCCTGGCGGCTGTCCAGAACCGCCGGGTCTCGAGGGTATTCGTGAAGAAGGCCATGCCCACCGCCGAGCTCTCGACGATCCTCTGGGCTGGACTCGGCGCGCGTGGGCCCGATGCAGTGTCAAGCGCGACGAAGGCTGGCAGGACCGTGTCCTTCTCCGGGGACAATCCCTACATCAACCTCTATGTCCTCGGCGAGAAGGGAACCTGGAAATACCTTCCCGACACCAACGCCCTGAAGTCCATCTCAAAGGCCGATTCCCGCGCCGCTGTCGCGAAGGCCAGCTCGCCCGACGCCGCCTATCTCATACTCTTCACGGTCGACAACGCGCAGATGCCATCCTTCATGAAGGGAAACCCGGGACTGTTCCAGCAGATGGCCAATGCCACCGCGGGCTTCAGTGCCCAGAACATCGCCCTGACGGCCTCGGCACTCAAGATGGCCACGATCGTCCAATACAGCCTCGCCGCTCCCGCCGCCGCCACCGCGGCCGGCCTGGGCAAGGACGAGGTCCCCCTGTTCATCATGGAGCTCGGCTACACGGAATAGGGGCCGCTCACAGCCCTGCGGGCCTGGGCATTGTATGCTATCCTCCTGGCGGTCCTCCCCGGATGGGGATCCGGATGACCACAGGAGAAAAGCAGCGATGGAAGCCTATAAGCTCGGCCTCTACGAAAAGGCGATGCCCAGCGGCCTTGGAATCAGGGAAAAGCTCGACGAGGCCGGCAAGGCTGGCTTCGACTATCTCGAGCTCTCGATCGACGAAAGCGAGGAGAAGCTCTCGAGGCTAAATTGGCCCGAGGCCGAGATCAGGTCACTGCGGGCAGCCCAGGACGATTCCGGCATCCCTATCAAGTCCATCTGCCTGAGCGGCCACCGCCGATTCCCCCTGGGGCATGGCGATCCCGCTGTCCAGGCAAGGAGCCTTGAGATAATGGACGGGGCCATAGCGCTCGCCGCAAGGCTCGGGGTGCGCCTCATCCAGATCGCTGGCTACGACGTCTATTACGAGCCATCCTCGCCCGGCACGAGGGAGGCCTTCGCGAGGAACCTCGGGAGCGCTGTGGCGATGGCGGCGCGCGAGGGCGTCGTCCTCGCCTTCGAGACCATGGAGACCGATTTCCTCAATACGGTCTCGAAGGCGATGTTCTGGGTGAAACGGCTGGATTCGCCATGGCTCCAGATCTATCCCGACATCGGCAACATCGCGAATGCTGCCGTGGAGACGGGAATTGATGTCCTTGAGGACCTGGAGACAGGCCGCGGCCACCTCGCCGCCCTCCACCTTAAGGAGACAAGGCCAGGGATCTTCAGGGAGCTCCCCTACGGGGAAGGCCATGTCGACTTCGCCAAGGCCGCCGCGGCCGCGCTCGGGCTCGGGGTGAGGATGTTCGTCGCCGAGTTCTGGCACCTGGGCGAGGAGGATTGGCGGGACCTGCTCAAGGCCAACAATGCCTTCCTCAGGCGGGCCATCTCCGGGGCCTCGGGCCCGGGGGGGGCCTAGAATTGGCCCGGTCCCTTGTGCTGCCAGCCGGCCCGTGGTATCACTATATAGGGGAGCATGAATGAACGAGACGCGCAGTATCTTCGCACCGGCCGAGCGCGATCCGCAGGAGGCAATCCGAGGGCAATCGGGACGCCTCCAGCTGATGGGCTCCCTCAGCCTCGTCCTCGACTCCCTGCCAGAGATCGCCCTGGTGCTCAATTCCAAGCGGCAGATCCTGTTCGCGAACGAGCAGACCCTCGCCTCCTTTGGCCTCACTCCAGACGAGGCCCTCGGCCAGCGTCCGGGCGAGATCGCCGACTGCGTCCATGCGCGGGAAATGCAGGGAGGCTGCGGCAGCTCCGAGGCCTGCAGGCATTGCGAGCTCGTCGCCGCCGTCCTCGAGGTGCAGGCCGGGCGGTCCAGGACCAGCCGGGAGTGCCGCCTCACGGTGGAGCGCGAGGGCAAGCTCGAGAGCCTCGACCTGCTCGTCACGGGCAACCACGTCGCGGACGGGGACCGCGACTATACCCTCATAATGATGAACGACATCAGCGACAAGAAACGCCGCATGGTCCTTGAGCGCGTCTTCTTCCACGACGTCCTCAATTCCATCCAGGGCCTGCGGTCCTGCGCGAGCCTCCTCAAGGACGAGATGGGTCCGGCGAGGGGGGAATACCTCGACCATATCGTCCGCTCGGTCGAGGCCCTGAGCGAGGAGGTGGAACGCCAGCGCGACTTCGCGGCCATGGAGCGCAGGGAACTTCATGTTTCCCCCGTCTTCGTCTCGGGGGCCGAGGTCCTGGAGCGGGCCCTGGACTCCTACCACGGGGTGGAGAGCTCGGCCAGCGTCCGCATCGAGATGGGCAAGGCGCCCCTGGACGGGGCTCCACTTGAGACCGATCCCGTCCTGCTCAGGCGAGTCCTCATAAACATTGTGAAGAACGCTGTCGAGGCCTCCTCGCGCGGGGAGAGAGTCCTGGCCGAGGTCACGAGCGAGAAGGGCTGCGTCGTCCTTCGGGTGAACAACCCCGCGGTGATGACCGAAGCCGTCCGCCACCAGGTCTTCCAGCGCTCCTTCTCGACGAAGGGAAGCGGAAGGGGGGTGGGCACTTACAGCATGAGGATGCTGGTCCGTGACTACCTCAAGGGCGAGATCGAATTCGACTCAAGGCCGGGCGCAGGGACCACCTTCACGGTCTCCTTGCCTGTCGAATACCCGCGCGGACTTCCCCTTGATGCCCAAGAAAAGCGGAAATCCTCGACAGGCAATTGGCAATAGTCTATGCTAGACCGCTGACAGGACCAAAATACGGTAAGCCAGAAACAAGGGAGGCCGAGGATGAGATTCCTCTGCGTCGACGACTCAGCGACCTTGCGAAAGATAGTATCGATGAGCCTCGGGGAGCTTGGCCACACGGTCGTGGAAGCCGAGAACGGGAAGGCGGCCCTCGACATCCTCGCGAGCGAGAAGCCCGACTGCATCGTGCTCGACATCAACATGCCCGTCATGGGAGGCATAGAGTTCCTCGAGGCCAAGGGCAAGAACGCGGTCTGGAAAGCTATTCCGGTCATCGTGCTCACGACACAGGACGAGGAGCCCCTCCGGGCAAAGGCCATGGGCCTGGGGGCCAAGGGCTTCCTGGCGAAACCCTTCAACAAGGAGCAGCTGACGGCTGCGATCAGGCAGTTCGCCGGCTAGGTCGGCCCGGGGGCCACAATGGCCCCCGGGCGGGGTTTTGTCCATATTATGAAGGCCTCTGTCTAGCACTGGCCCTCACTTCGGTGTAGGATGTCCTCGATGCGACAGGATCGGAAGACCATCCTCCTCGTGGAAGACGAGGCCCTGATAGCCATGATGGAGCAGATGATGCTCGAGAAGCACGGGCACAGGGTCATCTCGGCCTCCACGGGCGAGAGGGCCGTCGATATCGCCCTTGCGACCCCGGACATCGACCTTGTCCTCATGGACATCGACCTGGGCAAGGGCATCCTTGGCACCGAGGCCGCCGAAAGGATACTGGAGGGGCGCGACATGCCCCTGGTCTTCCTGTCCTCCCATACAGAAAGCGATATCGTCGAGAAGACCGAGGGCATCAGCTCCTACGGCTACATCGTCAAGAATACCGGCGAGACAGTCCTCCTGGCCTCGATCAAGATGGCCTTCAGGCTCTTCGAGGCGAGGAAGCTGGAAAGGACCAGGACAGAGGCCCTCCTGCGCAAGATGGACGAGCTCGAGCGCTTCCACCGGCTCACGGTTGACAGGGAGCTGGCGATGATCGGCCTCAAGGAAGAGATCAACGCTCTCCTCAGGCAGGCAGGCACGGCCGAGAAATACCTCATCCCCAGCGGGGCCGGATGAGGCCCGAGATCGACGAGGTCGCCGCCTTTGCCCTCCGCGAGCGGGCCATCGACCTGTATGTCTACGATGAGGAGTTCCTCGAGAAATCCCTGGGCAGGAGGATGGCCGAGTGCGCCTGCACCGGCTACGGCGAATACCTCGGCCGCATGCAAGCCGACCCAGAAGAGGCGGCAGCCCTCCTGGGCTCGCTTCACATAGGTTTCAGCGAGTTCTTCAGGAACCCCCTCACCTTCGCATGCCTCGAAGCCCTAGTCCTGCCCTCGATCCTCGACGCGAAGAAAAGGGCCGGAGAGGGGGAGCTGCGGATCTGGTCGGCAGCCTGCGCCTGCGGACAGGAAGCCTACAGCATAGCCATCCTCAGCGATGAGCTCTTGGCCCAGGAAAGCGTGGCCCTGCGATTATTCGCCACCGACAATGACGAGGCCGGCCTGACAAGCGCGAGGCAGGGCGTCTACGAGTCCGGCTCGCTGGGCAAGCTCAGCGTGGACAGGCTGCAGCGCTACTTCAGCCCCCGCGAGGGCAGGGGCGGCTATTCCGTCCTTGGCCCCATCAAGGACGCTGTCGAGTTCTCCTGTTTCGACCTCCTCACCGAGGAGGGCTGCTGTCCGCCAATGAGCGTGTTCGGGAGTTTCGATCTTGTCTTCTGTTCCAACCTCCTCTTTTACTACAGCCAGGGCTCGCAACTCCGCATTCTCAAGAAGCTCGAGGCCAGCCTTGCCCCCGGGGGATACCTGGCAACGGGCGAGGCCGAAAGGGATATCCTCGCGCGACGGGGATACCATGAAGAATTCCCGGGCTCGGCGCTCTTTCGCCGCTAGGCCTGGACAGGGAGCAGGTTTAGCATGAATGCCTTCAACCCGAAGATAGGGACCCAGCTGAGCCTCGGCTTCGGCGTCATCCTCGCCCTGATCCTCGCCCTTGGAGCGATGGCCTGGTTCCAGTCCAACGAGATGGCGAAGCGGACCACCGATCTCTACGAGCATCCCCTCACAGTCAGGAGCGCCATTGGGGAGCTCAAGGCGGACATCCTCACGATGCGGGTCCACATGATTGACCTGGTCCTTGTATCGGACTCGGGCCAGATCGACGCCATCCTCCAGTCGATCGTTGTCTCCAGGTACGATGCCCTCAAGCAGTTCACTGTCCTGTACGACCGCTACCTCGGCGATCCTGTCGATGTGGACCTCGCATCAGAGGACTTCGGCCGCTGGGAATCGGTGCGCGAGGAGACCATCCGCCTGCTCCGGGCAGGGAGGACAGAGGCTGCGGTGGCGCGCACAAGGAGCGAGGGAGCCGGCGGTGCCCTCGTGACCGTCCTCATGGACCACATCCAGAAGATCGACGATTTCGCCAGCGACAAGGCAAAGGCTCTCTACCGCGATTCCCTCCAGCTCAAGGCCGACTTGGACAGGCGCCTAGCCTTCCTGGTCGCGGGCATGTTCAGCCTCGCCTTCCTCATCGTGTTCCTCCTCTACCGGAGCATACGCCGCCCCTTGAGCGAGCTTGCCTCGGCCACCCTTCGCTTCAGGCAGGGCCAGAGGGAGGCCCGCTGCGGCTGGTCCTCGTCTGACGAATTCGGCCTCTTGTCCTCGTCCTTCAACGAGCTCGCCGACGTGATCGAGGCCGAGCTCAGCCTGGGCTCGCGCTCCACAGCCATCTCGGCGATCATGCTCGCCGAGGACGAGAGCGGCCCCTTCTGCCGAAAGGTCCTGGGCTCATTGATGGAGCACACCAGTGCCCAGCTTGGCGCCGTCTACCTCCTCAACGAGGAGAAGACCTGTTTCGAGCATTTCGAGAGCATCGGGATGGACGCATCCAGGGCCAGGTCCTTCTCGGCCACCAGCCTCGAGGGCGAGTTCGGTCCCGCGGTCGCGAGCGGCCGCATCCAGCGCATGCCGGAGATACCCGAGGACAGCCGCTTTTCCCTTGGCACGGCCTCGGGCAGCTTTATCCCCCGGGACATCGTGACCATCCCACTCGTCGTGGGAAGCGAGACCATGGCGGTCATCTCCCTCGCGAGCCTCGGGAATTTCGACGCCATGGGCCTTCGCCTCCTCGAGAGCATCCATGTGGCCCTGTGCGCGCGCATGGACGGGGTCCTCGCCTACAGGAGGCTCAGGTCCTTCTCGCGCAGGCTCGAGGACCAGAACAGGGAGCTCGAGGCCCAGAAGAACGAGCTGGCAGCCCAGGCAAGGGAGCTCACCCAGCAGAACGCCGAGCTCGAGATGCAGAAGAAGCAGCTCGACGAGGCCAACAGGCTCAAGACGAGTTTCCTCTCCACCATGAGCCACGAACTGCGGACCCCCCTGAATTCGGTCATCGCCCTCTCGGGTGTGCTCGGTCGGCGCCTCCTCGGAAAGCTCCCCGAGGAGGAATACAGCTACCTCGATGTGATCGAGCGCAATGGAAAGCAGCTTCTCTCCCTCATCAACGACATCCTCGACCTTTCGCGGATAGAGGCCGGCCGGGACGAGCTTGACCTTGGCGAGTTCGACCCCGCCACACTCCTTCGCGAGGTCGTCGACCTGATCGCTCCCCAGGCGACGCAGAAGGGCATCGCCCTCGGCTACAGGTCCCAGGCGGCCCTGCCGCCTGTGTCCAGCGACTACGAGAAATGCCGCCACGTCCTCCAGAACATCGTGGCGAACGCCGTCAAGTTCACACAGACGGGCAGCGTGGAGATCATGGCCGAGGCGAGCGACAAGGCCATCGTCATCAAGGTGCGGGACACGGGCATCGGCATCGAGGCAAAGGACCTGGGCCTCATATTCGACGAGTTCAGGCAGGTGGACGCAAGCGCCTCGCGCAGACACGGTGGCACGGGCCTGGGGCTGACGATCGCGAAGAAGTACGCCCGGCTACTGGGAGGCGACATCGCCGTCGAGAGCGTGATGGGGGTCGGCTCGACCTTCAGCTTCAGCCTGCCCCTCGGGGCGGTGGCCCCTATGGCGGGGTCGGCGCGGCAGAGAAGCCTCGGGGCTCCGCGACAGAGGCTTGGCGGGCCCGCCCGGGCGGGCGGGAGCATCCTCCTCGTCGAGGATTCCGAGGGCGTCATCATCCAGATGAAGGACATGCTCGCAAGCCAGGGCTACAGGATCTCGGTGGCCCGTGACGGTGCCGAGGCCCTGGCACAGATCGCGAGGGAAGTGCCCGACGCCATGATCCTCGACCTCATGATGCCAGCGGTGGATGGCTTCGAGGTCCTCAGGCGGATCCGCGAAAACGAGGAGACCGACGAGCTTCCCGTGATAATCCTCACGGCCAAATATGTCACCAAGGAAGAACTCGCCTTCCTCAAGCACAACCACGTCCACCAGCTCATACGAAAAGGCGACATCAACAGGGAGCAGCTCCTCGAAGCCGTCGCCGGCATGCTGGACAGCGCTGAGGACGAGGCGGAGCGGCGGGAGGGGCCTCGGGTGGAATCTGGCGAGCCCCTTCCCCTCGTCCTGGCGGTCGAGGACAACCCCGACAACATGCTCACCCTAAGGGCCCTGCTTTCCCCGCTGTGCAGGCTCCTCGAGGCGGCAGACGGAGAAGCGGCCCTCGCCCTCGCGGCCGCGCATATTCCCGACCTGATCCTCATGGACATAGCCATGCCCGGCATGAGCGGAATAGAGGCCTTAAAGCAATTGCGGAGAGACCGGACCCTGCGGGACATCCCCGTCGTCGCTGTCTCGGCCAGGGCCATGAGGGGCGACCGCGAGAACTTCCTCGGCTATGGCTTCGACTCCTACATCTCCAAGCCGATAGACCAGGAGAGGCTTCAGGCCGCCCTCGCCGAATGCCTGTCGAAGCGGAATGGTCGTGACCGCCCGGCCGAGGGCGGAGGCCACGCCTGATGCCCAGGATACTCGCGATAGACGACATCGGGGACAACCTGATCAGCCTCAGGGCCGTCATAGCCGATGCCTTCCCGGGGGCGCAGGTGTTCACGGCCCAGACTGGGATTGAAGGGATCGGCATCGCCGTTGCCGAGGACCCCGATGTGATCCTTCTCGACATCGTGATGCCGCAGATGGACGGCTTCGCGGTCTGCGAGAGGCTGAAACGTGAGGATCTGGCCCGGGACATACCCGTGGTGTTCGTTACCGCCATGAAGGATGACAGGGCTAGCAGGATAAGGGCGCTCGAATGCGGGGCCGAGGCCTTCCTCTCAAAGCCGATCGACGCGACCGAGCTCACCGCCCAGATCAGGGCGATGATAAAGATAAAATCGGCCAACCGGCAGAGGCGCGACGAGCAGGAGCGGCTCGAGAGGCTCGTCGCCGAGCGCACCGAAGCCCTCGAGCGCAGCCAGACCGCCATGCTCAACCTCCTCGAGGATCTGAAGGCGGAGAACGAGTCCCGGAAAAAGGTCGAGACCGCCCTTCGCGAAAGCGAGGGGCATTTCCGCGCCCTGGCCGATTCGGGGCACATGCTCATCTGGACCTCGGGCAAGGACAAGCTCTGCGACTATTTCAACGAACCCTGGCTCCTCTTCACAGGCAGGAGCCTCGCGCGGGAACTGGGTACCGGCTGGACCGAGGGAGTGCATCCCGAGGACCTTGAGCGCTGCCTGGCGGTCTACCTGGGAGCCTTCGAGCGCCGCGAGCCATTCTCCATGGAATACAGGCTGCGTCATGCCAGCGGGGAATACCGCTGGATCCAGGATGACGGAAGCCCGCGCTTCGACGAGGAAGGCCGTTTTCTCGGCTATATCGGCCACTGCCTCGACATCTCCTCGCGAAAGCATTTGGAGCAGGAGATCCTGGAGCGCGAGCGATATCTCCGCGCTATCCTCGAGACCACCCAGGACGGCTGCTGGGTCATCGACACCCAGGGCATGATCCTCGATGCGAACGCGGCCTGCTGCAGGATGCTGGGCTACGCGGCGGACGAGCTAAAGGGCATGCACATATCCGACCTCGACGCAGTCGAGGATCCCCGCGGCACGGCCGAGCGGATCGCCAGGATCATCGCCAACGGAACCGAGACCTTCGAGACAAGGCACATCAGGAAGGACGGCAGCGTCTTCGACACAGAGGTCTCGGTCGCCTGGCTGGGCGAGGACCTCAATCGCTTCGTGAGCTTCAGCCGGGACATAAGCGCGCGAAAACAGGCCGAGACCGCCCTCGCCGATAGCGAGCTTCGGTTTCGGGTCCTCTTCAGCCAGGCCGCGGTCGGGATAGCCGAGATCGACACCGCGACGGGGCGCTTCCTCGCCGTGAACCAGTGCTATGCCGACATAGTCGGGCGAAGCATGGATGAGATGCTCGCCACGGACTTCATGAGCATCACCCACGCCGAGGATGTCGCGGGCGACCGCAGTTGCATGGAAAGGCTCATCACCGCAGAGGTGGAGAGGTACTCGTGGGAAAAAAGATATGTACGGAAGGATGGCAGCATGGTCTGGGGCAGCGTGACTGTCTCGCCGCTCTGGCTGCCCGGAGAAAGGCCCACCCACCACATCGCCATCGTCCAGGACATCACCGAACGCAGGCTGGCAGAGCACAGGGTCCAGGCCCTGCTCCACGAGAAGGAGATCATCCTCAAGGAAGTCCACCATCGCGTGAAGAACAACATGGGCACGATCATGGGCCTGTTGTCCATCCACTCAAGCCTCCAGGCCGATCCCGGCAGCAAGGCAGCACTCCAGGACGCGAGCGCGAGGGTCAGGAGCATGATGCTGCTCTACGACAAGCTCTACAATTCCGACCTGAGCGGTTCGATCTCCATCCGGTCCTACCTGCCTGCCCTCCTCGACGAGGTGGTGGCCCTCTTCCCGCGCAAGGTTCCGGTGAGGGTCGATGTCGAGCTTCCGGACTTGCCGCTCGGCGAGCGGAGACTGTCCCTCCTCGGGATCATCGTGAACGAGCTTGTCACCAACTCGATGAAGCATGCCTTCTGCGACAGGGAAGGCGAGACTATCAGCATCAGGGCGACCTCGAGTGGAGGCATGGTGCGTCTTGTGCTCGCGGACAATGGGAAGGGGATTCCCGAGGGCATCGAGCTCGACCACGCTGGCGGCTTTGGCCTTCAGCTCGTCAAGCTGCTTCTCGCCCAGATGGACGGATCGCTGGAGATCCAGAGGAAGGGGGGAACGAGCTTCGTGATGAGCTTCTCGACCTGATGGATCTCAAGGGCTGCGGAGAAAGAGCCGCCGCTTCCCGCTCCGCAGGTGGTCGCGGATCACCTTCTGGCCCCCAGCATGGTCTCGATCTCGCCAGCGAGGGCAAGGCCGAGGGCCCGATGGTCGGGAGGATCGAGATGGATCCCGTCGGTGCCGCTCGAGGACGCCACCGATGCTGCGTCAAAGAAGCCTGCGCCGAGACCCTGGGCGAACTTTGCAAGGTAGCCGGCGAGCTTGGCCGATTTTTCGGCCCCGCCCTCGAAACTCTCGGCCGATTCCCTGATCGTGCCGAGCAGCGGCGGGGAGACGAGGAGGAGCCGGGGTGGGCTGTCCTTCCTGCCATAGAGCGGAGAGGCGGCGATGAGGGCGAGCTTCTCGAGGGCCTTCGCGATGTCCCATGGATTCGCGTTCAGCCTGTGTTTGAAATCGTTGGTCCCGAGCATGATCAGCACGAGGTCGAGTGGGGCGTGGGTCTCGCAGAGCCGGCCCAGCATCTCATCGCCGCGCCGGCCCGGGCTAATGGGGTCCTCAAAGGCCGTCGTGCGGCCGCAAAGCCCCTCCTCCACCACCATATACCCGCTCCCGAGCCTTGCGGCCATGACCCCGGTCCATCTGATTTCCAGGGGGTACCTGGACCCGGTGCCGGGCTCGTAGCCCCAGGTGTTGGAGTCACCGAAACACATCACAGTGCGGGGGGGCTTCACTTTCCCACCCTTCCGGCCGAGCCGGCGCGGTACTTGCCGACCGCAGCCGATATGGCCTCGTTGAGCTTCCTGACCCGGGGATATTCCGAGCTTGAGATGGGCTCCATGGGCAGGCGGGAATCACCGACCACGAGGCCCTGCTCGCGAAGCAGCTGCTTGGCTACCGAATAGATCGAGCCGCTGAAGCCGATCATCTCCATGATGATCCGGTTGATGGCGCCCTGGATCTCGGCGGCGTGACCATATTCCCCGCTCACGACGCATGCGTCTGCCGCGAGGAAGAGCTCGGGCATGACGGCGTAGGTACCCCCGATCCCCGCGTCCGCGCCCATAAGGCGGCCGGCCACGAACTGCTCGTCGGGGCCGTTGAAGAGGACAAAATCGGGACCCGCGGCCTCGCGGAACTGCTGGATGTCGAGGACGGGCATCGAGGAGTTCTTTACGCCAATGACCCTGGGGAGCTCGATCATGGTCCTGAGCAGCTGGACGCTCAGCGAATAGCCCGTCGTCTGGGGGATGTTGTATATGATGAAATCCATGTCCGCGGCCTCGATCATGTCGGTCCAGTAGCGCTGGATCGACTTCTCGGGGAGGCGGAAGTAGATCGGGGGGATTGCCGCCAGGGCGTCGGCCCCGAGGGCTTTCGCATGCAGGGCCAGCTCGATGCTGTGCCGGGTGCTGGGGGCGGCGACGTGGGCGATGATGGTCATCTTTCCGGCCCCTGCCTCCATGACGTAGTCGAGGGTCCTCATCCTCTCCTCGAGGCTCTGATAGATGCACTCGCCCGAGCTCCCACTCACATAGAGGCCCCTTATGCCCTTGGCCGCGAGATGGCGCACGAGGCCCTGGGTCCTTTCCTTGCTGACCCGGCCCTCGTCGTCGTAACAGGCATAGAAGGCGGGGAACACGCCCCGATACTTACCCAGGTTCCTCATTGCCCGTCCTTTCTGTGGTGTCTGAAGAAGAGGATTATGTGTCCAACTTGGATACATGTCAAGAAAGAATTCTAGGCCGTGGGCCAATTTTCCAACGCTTACCACAATTCTATTTTGTTTTATATACTACACTTAGTCATTACACATGGTTTGCATTGACACATCTTGACAAGCATCCTAGACTGCTTTGCATACAAGTCAGAGCTTGCCTACGCGCAATCCCAGGGCCTGGAAACCTGCCGCGGGCTAAACCGGAGGCTTGGCATGACGACCGAACGCATCACGTCGCTTCGCGACTTCTATCTCAGGGAACTCGTCGAGGACACTGTCCCCTTCTGGATCGAGCACGGGATCGACCACGAGCACGGAGGCATTCTGGACTTCCTCGACCGCCGCGGCCTGCCCCTCTCCACCGACAAGGGAGGCTGGATCCAGGGCCGCTTCACCTGGCTGCTCTCCCGCCTGATCGAGGCCTGGGGCGAGGCAGCCAGGCCCGAATGGAGAGAGTCGGCGAGGCTCTGCGCCGACTTCGTGCGCGACAAGGTCCTTGCCGGTCCGGGCGGCCGGGGGTATTTCGAGCTCACTCGGGAGGGCAGGCCCCTTGTCCTCCGCCGCTACCTCTTCTGCGAGACCTTCGCCGTCATCGGCCTCGCCCAGTACGCCAAGGCAAGCGGCGAAACCGCCTACCTTGCGAAGGCGCTCGACACCCTCGCCGTTTTCGAGGCCAACCGCGGCTGTCTCCCGCCCAAGATCGACGGGGCGACGCGACGGATGCGCGGCCACTCCGAGACGATGATCCTCATCAACGCGTACCAGGTCCTCCGCGACTCGGTCTCCGCCTCGGATCCCGCGCAGGCGTCGAGGTATACCCATCTCATCGACGCCCAGATCGAGGAGCTCTTCCGCTACTTCGTGAGGCCCGAGCTCCGGGCCCTCCTCGAGACCGTGACCGAGGACGGCTCCCTGGCCGAGGGTTGCGAAGGACGATGCATCAATCCGGGCCACTGCATGGAGACCGCATGGTTCCTCATGGAGGAGGGCCGCTACCGCAACGATTACTCCCGCGTCCGCAGGGCCCTCCCCATCCTCGAGTGGTCGCTCGAGCGAGGCTGGGACGGCGACCACGGCGGGATCTTCTGCTTCGTCGACCTCGAGGGCAGGACACCGGCCCAGATCGAGTGGGACATGAAGTACTGGTGGCCCCACTGCGAGGTCAGCTACGCCTGCCTCCTCGCCTGGGCCCTCACCGGCGAGGCGCGTTGGGAGCGGTGGTTCGAGACCCTCCATGACTTTACCTGGCGGCGCTTTCCCGATCCCGTCTACGGGGAGTGGTTCGGCTACCTCAGGCGCGATGGCTCGGTCGCAAATGACGTGAAGGGCAACCATTACAAGGGCGCTTTCCACGTCCCTCGCTTCGAGCTCCTTTCGGGCCTCCTGCTTGACGCCATGATTTCGAGGGGGACGGGCTTTGAGGCGCTCGCCGGCCCCGATACCCTTCGCCGCCTCTCCGGCAGGGCTCCATGAGCAGCGCCGACACCGGCATAGACGGGATCCACGAGACCCTCAGGCGGCGCATCCTCGCCGAGGAATACTTCCCGGGACAGAAGCTTTCCGAGAATGCCCTCGCGAAGGAATTCGGCTGCTCGCGCACCCCCGTCCGCGAGGCCCTGAAACGGCTCGAGCACGAGCAGCTCATCGAGATCAGGCCCCAGTCGGGGACCTACGTCCTGCAGGCGACGAGCAAGGACTACATCGACCTTCTCGAGGTGAGGGCCTACATCGAAGGCCTCGCCTTCCGCCTCGCTGTCGAGCGCGCGCCAGAGGCGGGGATCGAGGGGCTCTCATCGATACTCACGGCCATGGACGAGGTCATAGCGAGCCATCCCCTCGACATGCAGCGCTACGCCGAGCTCCACTACAGCCTCCACTTCTCCCTGGTGAGGCTCGCCGGCAACGAGCTACTGGTCCAGATGTTCGAGCGCCTCAACCTCAGGGCCTCCCACATGTTCCTGCGGTCAATGAACGCCACCATGGCCGCCATGACACAGGAGGAGCACCACCGCATCATACGCCAGCTAAAGGAGAGGAACGCCAAGGGGGAGCGCTTCGTGATCGAGCACCTGTGGAGGAAGAAGACGAACCTGAGCCTTTGATGCTCGGCCCTGGAGCGGCGGTCGAAGCCCCCGCGGCGGAATTCCCGATGCCCTCCCCAGCCAAAGCCCGAGCCCTAGGCCGAAGAAGACCCGGGGCTCCTCGAGGAGCGTAGACGAGGTGGCGCTCGTCCATCGCGGTGCTTGATGAGCCAGCCCGGCATGGGCTAGACTCCACTCACTGGCGGTCGTGGTCCACCCGCCTGAACAAAACAGGAGGCAAATCCCATGAAAAGGGATAACTCGTCGTTCTCTCCCCTCTTCCTCTCCCTATTTGGCCTCTTTCTCACCTGTCTGCTCGTATCGAACGTGATCGCCGGCAGGCTCATCCTCGTGTTCGGCCAGGCCCTGCCTTCTGCCGTCATCCTTTTCCCGATCACCTACATCCTCGGCGACGTCTTCACCGAGGTCTACGGCTTCGGGAGGACACGCCGGGTCATCTGGGCAGGCTTCGCCGCGAACCTCCTCATGTCCCTCGTCTTCCTCGCCGCGATAGCCCTCCCCGCCCCGTCCTTCTTCAAGGACCGCGAGGCCTACGCGACCGTCCTCGGGATGACGCCCCGGATCGTGCTCGCCTCCCTCATCGCCTACTGGGCCGGCGAGTTCGCGAACTCGATCACCCTGTCCCTCATGAAAAAGGCCACCGGAGGCAGGTACCTTTGGACCAGGACGATCTCCTCCACGGTGGTCGGCCAGGGCCTGGATACGGCGATCTTCATCGCGATCGGTTTCGCAGCCCTCGTGCCGCCCGGAGTCCTGATCCAGATGATGGTCGCCCAGTACCTCTTCAAGGTCGGCTACGAGGTCATCCTTACCCCCCTGACCTACCTCGTCGTCGGCGCGGTCAAGAGGAAAGAGGGCCTCGACACCTTCGACACAGGTACTGTCTACAACCCCTTTGGAATAGGAGCGGAATGATGGCAGAGCTTCAGTTCAGGGCCCTGGGCAACAAGACTGGGGAGCCCTCGCGCTCCCTCGAGGTCTTCCCCACCCCCGCCCACGTGAGGAAGGTGGTCCTCGAGAGCGACGAGGTGACGAGTCTCTGCCCCGTCACCGGCCAGCCCGACTGGGAGACGGTCCGCATCGAGTTCGAGCCCGGTCCCTGGTGCATCGAGAGCAAGAGCCTCAAGCTCTACCTCTGGTCCTTCAGGGAGGAGGGGGCCTTCTGCGAGGCCCTGACGGCCAGGATAGCGGCCGACATCTACGAGGCCTGCAAACCCGCCTGGGTGAAGGTCTCGATCACGCAGAAGCCCCGCGGTGGCATCACGATCGGCGCCGAGGCGATCCTGCCGGACGGGGCTGCAGCGCGTTAGGCGCTTCTATACTTCCCCCCGCCCTCGCTCGAGTACCTTCTCTCAGGGACCCATTGCTATCTGCGGGGAGGAGCCTGGGAGGAAGCGGCGGCCATCGATTCGAGCCTGCCCAGGAGCTCCTCGCGCAGAGGCTGAGCAGGAGGCGCACTGCGGCCGTTCCAGCATTGATGTCGCTGCTGGCGAAAAGTCCCCTCAAGTCCGTGACTTTCCTCCACCCCTTGCTGCGGGCTCCTTTCCATCGACCCTGAACAGGAAACCCCTGGTCTTCTTGCCGCGGAGCATGGTCTCCACCTCGACGCGCAGGCCAAGGCCAGCCAGGTTGATCTCGGCGATGGCGTCGGCTATGACCCACTTCTTCAGGGCCTTGGCCTTGGAGTAGCGGTCGTCCAGCGCGAAGCGAGTCCTGAAATCCTCGATGTCCATTTCCAGCTCCCAGGCTCCACTCCCCTTCCCCTTTGGACGGGAGGAGAGGAGCAGCTCGAGGGGGGCGCTCTGCCCCCCCCCCGCAGCTCCTGGAGCAGCTTCCCTATGACGGGCTGCAAGCGGAAGCTGACCATGGAGCTGGGGCCCCTGAACTCGATCGCCGAGAACCAGGACGTCATGATCCATCCACCCTCCCCCGAGGGAAGCACCAGGCTGCGCCTGAGCAGCTTGGCACAGGTTTCCTCGAGGCGGATGAGAGCCTTCGGGCCTCCAGAGTCCTGGCGCTCGGTGACGAGCTCGAGGGGAAGGTCGACGGACCGACCGGCTGCCCCTGCCTGACGCGACTTCGAGTAGGCGAGCATCACGAGCCTTTGCTGGGGGGCGGGAAGAGCGCGCAGGGCCTCGGTGAGGCGCCGCTGCGGCCGCCGATGGGGGAGCCCTGGCCATTAGCCCAGGTCGAAGTAGTCTATGCTCTCCTGCATCTTCTCCGCCTGGCCCGAAAGGACGGAGGCCGAGGCAGAAAGCTCCTCAGACGTGGCTGCTGCCCTTTGCACGACGGTGTCCAGCTGCAGGAGGGCGTTGTTGATCTGGTCGGTGCCTTGGCTCTGCTCCCGGCTCGCCATGGCGATCCTCTGGACCAGTGTGGCATTGGCCTGGATGTCGGGGACCATGGCAGAGATGAGGCCCTGGGCGCTTTCGGCCGCCTCGACGGTCTCGCGGGAGATCTGGCTTATCTCGGCGGCCGCGGTCTGGGAGCGCTCCGCGAGCTTTCTGACCTCGCTCGCCACGACGGCGAAGCCCTTGCCGGCATCTCCGGCGCGGGCAGCCTCGATGGCGGCGTTGAGGGCCAGGAGGTTTGTCTGCCTCGCTATCTCCTCGATGATGCCAATTCGCTGGGTGATCCTCTTCACTGCCTCGACGGCCCTCGAGACGCGCAGGCTACCCTCCTGGGCATCCTCGGCCGCCTTGCGGGCTATCTCGTCGGTCTGGACAGCGCTCTCGGTGTTCTGCCTGATGTTGGAGACCATCTGCTCCATGGAGCTGGCGATCTGCTCCATGGCGGAAGCCTGCTCGCTCGCGCCCTCGCTCAGGGACGCTGCCGATCTGGCAATCTCCTCGGAGCCGGTCGAGATGGTCGCCGAGACGGAGTGGATCTCGCCAACAACCTCCCGGAGTTTGCCGGTCATCTCCTTGACGGCCCGGTATATCCCCTGCTCGCGCCTGCCCGGGACGAAATCGACGCCAAGGTTCCCCGATGCCACCTCGTCGGCGAGCCTGGCGATGGCCTGGGGTTCCCCGCCAACCGAATGGGCGATGGACCTGTTGAGGTAGTAGACGAGGACCATGGACAGGAGGAGGAAGGGGAGGGCCACGACCAGAGTGCTGCGTATCGCCTCGGCGATACCAGCCCCGCGGTACAGGGGCATGAGGGTCACCCCGATCGCACCGACCAGGAAGGCGAGGATGGCGAGGGTCACGCTGACGAAGATCTTCGAGCTCATGCCCAGGGCGCCGCTCTTCCCTCCCTCGCTGCGCTCGAGGAGGGCCTCGACCTCGTCAGACGAGGCGATGACGAGGAGGCTTGCGAAGAAGAGCCCCACGGCCCCGCTGTACATGCCCGTGACAGTCTGGCCGAGGCTGTCCTTCACGTAGTCGCTCCCGCCATGGAACAGCACGGAGAAGAGCACGGCGTTCGCCGGGCCCCATACAAGGAGGCTGATGCGGGAGCCGAGGAGGATCCTCCCCTTTCCGAGGGAGGCAAGGCGCCTCATGAGAAGGGCTTGCAGCAGGGCCATGAGGCCGCCTGAGCCGAGGAGAGCCAGGATGGGCGCGGCCGTGAAGGAGGAGACGAAGTGGCCTAGGCTAGCCATGCCAGACAGGATGTCTCCCGCCCCTGTCGCGACCGGGATCCCGAGCGCGAGCAGCGCGAAGAATACCCAGAAGTTAGGCAACTTCACCGTACCTGTATTGTCCAAGCTGGCCCCCGATCACATGAATTATGACCTTCGCCGCCCCGCTGTCAATGATGCGGATCGAGGATAATGCGGCTCATCATCGAACGAGGGCCTCTCGCTTGACTCCAGGGCAGGCGGGGGATAGCCTCAAGGCGGCAAGCCAAGATGGCCGCGGAGGGGAGGCAGGATCCAAGATGGGCAAGGTGCTCGCGATTGTCGGGTGCGGGGAATCCGGCCTCGCCGTCATAGAGGAGCAGCTCAGGAGCCTCTTCGGCGAGGAACTCGAGGTAGCCCGGCCGGGTCCAGGCCAGGAAGAGCCGCGGGCCCAGCTCTGGCTCTTCGGGGGCTTTTCCGACTACCAGGGCAGAGGAAACATTGACAGCTGCGCCGCTCCCGCCCTCTTCGCCCAGCGGACGATCACCAAGGCGGCGCACGCCGCGATATCGGCCCTTCCCAGGGGGACGGAGGCGCTGCTCCTCGACGAGAGCCCCGAGCTCGCGACCTCCCTTGCAGAAACCCTGGTCCAGCTCGGACTGGACCACCTGCACCTCGTCACCGCGTCCCTCGGGAATTTCAGAGCCCGTCCGGGACAGGTGGTCCTTACCCAGCTCCCCTCCGGGGCGATCCTGCGAGGGTCCGCCCCGGTCGCAGGAGCCTCTCGGTGCGGGCCGCCGAGCGCGGGGTCTTCCTGAGCGAGATGAGCATCCGCAGGGCGATAGGCCGCCTCGAGGGACGCGAGATGGTGCGCGTCTTCCCCGGCAAGGGCGGGACCGTCATCACGGACAAGGGACGCCTGGCCCTCCGGGAGCCAGGCGCCAGCGGGATCAACGGGGAGACTCGCTGATCCCCTAGATCCCGCAGCCTCGGGCCCTGGCCTGCCCCATTCCCCCGCCAATTGCGGCATCTCGGCTTGGCACGGTCCATGCTCCATAAGGCTCGTTCGATTTGTCGGACAAAAATGCCGCCCACGAAGGAGCACAGAGCATGGCGAACAACGCACCCGTCATCATTGTCTGCGGGATCTATTTCCTCCTGATGATCGCCGCGGGTATCTTCGCGGTCTACAGGAACAAGAAGGCCTCCGACTTCCTGGTTGCCGGAAGGAAGGTCAACCTCCTCATGACCACCGCGACCCTCGCCGCCGTCCAGATAGGGGCGGGCATCGTCCTCGGAGGCGCATCGAACGGCGCATCCATGGGACTCTGGCCTGGCATGTGGTATTCGATCGGCTGCGGAGGCGGCCTCATCCTCGCCGGCTTCTTCGTCGCGGCGAAGCTCAGGACCAAGGACGGCTACGTCCCCCTGGACTTCTTCGAGGTGAAGTACGGAGCGAACAAGTGGATCAGGCTCTGGGCCTGGCTGAGCAACGTACCGAGCCTCCTCGGGATCTTCATAGCCCAGATGCTCGCCTGCGGCTCGATCCTGTCGGGCTTCGGCATCCCCTTCGGCACCGGCGTGGTCATCTGCGCAGCCGTGGTAATGGTCTACAGCACGATAGGCGGCATGTGGGGCGTGATCATCACCGACGCCATCCAGACGGGCATCATCATGATCGGGATCCCGATCGCCGCGATCGGTGCCCTGAGCCTCCTCGCCGCGAACGGCATCGCGCCCATGAGCGTCTTCGCCACACCCTTCATGCCAGCGGGCACCTTCACCAAGTTCATCTACCTCGTCGTTCCCTTCCTCTTCGCGATCTCGGTGTCCTACGACGCCTACATGCGCTACCAGTCCTCGAAGGACGCGCGGACCGCCAAGTGGGGCTGCATCATCGCCGGAATCCTCGTCATGGTCATCGGCACCCTCGCGTCGAGCGTCGGCGCGGCGGCCCACCTCCTCTTCCCCGAGGTGAAATCCGGAGTCTTCTCCTTCATGACCATCAAGGCCCTCCATCCCGTCCTCGCCGGCATCGTGATCTCGGCGGTCCTGGCGGCGGCCATGTCCAGCGCCTCCTGCCTCCTCGTCTCGATGGGCGGCACCTTCAGCCGCGACCTGTACAACAAGGTCTTCCACCCAGGCTCCCAGCTCGACGACCTGCCCCACGCGAAGGCCATCTCCCGCGCCGTCGTCGCGGTCTCGGCGGTCGCCGGCGTCCTGCTCTCCTTCAAGATCACCAACATCCTCGACGCCATAATCCTGTTCAACTACCCCTACATGGGCAGCCTCCTCATACCCCTGCTCGTCGGGGTGCTCTGGCAGGGAGCGACGACCAAGGGGGCCATCGCCGCCGTCTTCGTGGGCGGACTGATCGGGATCGGCGCCTTCCTCTGCGGCATTCCCGGCCCGCTCTCGGGCTGGGTCAATCCCGACCTGGGCCTCTTCTTCGCCTACGGGGCCTCCCTGGTGACCATCGTCGCGGTCAGCCTTGCCGACCGGAGATCGGCTGCGGCACCCGCCGGAGCGGTCTGATACCCAGGCAGCTAGTTCGCATGACCGGGAAGGAGGCATCAATGTCAATCAACGCGTGGCCATATCAGCTCGAGCTTGACGCGACCGAGCGCATCGATGCCGAGGTCCTGGTCCTGGGCGGCGGCGTCGCCGGCTGCATGGCAGCCATCGCCGCCGCCCGTGCCGGCAGGAAGGTCGTCCTCGTCGAGAAGGACGCGACCAAGCGCAGCGGCGCCGGGGGAACGGGCTGCGACCACTGGGAATCGGCGGCGACCAATCCCTGCTCCCGGGTGAGCCCCGAGGAGCTCACCCAGGCAATGCTCGACGACAACGAGGGCTACAACAACGGGATCTCCCACTACATAGAGTGCAGGGAGGGCTATGACCGCCTCCTCGAGATCGAGGCGATGGGCGGGAAGATCAGGGACAGCGACGACGAGTTCAAGGGGGCCGGTTTCAGGGACGAGGCGACGAAGTTCCTCTTCGCCTACGACTACAGGAACCGCTTCACCCTGCGCATCTGGGGCACGAGCTTCAAGCCCGCGATGCGCTCCGAGCTCGACAGGCTCGGGGTGCGGGTCATCGACCGCGTAATGGTGACCTCCCTCCTCACTGAAGGGGGCATCACGGGGGGCCGCTGCATCGGGGCCACGGGGATCCACACCCGCACCGGGAAATTCTATGTCTTCTCGGGCCGGGTCAGCGTCATGTGCATGTCGAGGCCGGCGCGGGTCTGGCTCTTCTCGGCCGAGCTCCCCGGCCTCTGCGAGTTCAGGCCCACCCAGTGCATCGGCGATGGCCACGCGATGGGATGGAAGGCGGGGGCCGAGTTCACCATGATGGAGAAATCGGTGGGCGCCGAGTTCTCGGCGGCGGGCCGGAGCTATCCGCCCTATGGGGCGGGCAACAACCACAACACCTGGTATCCGGCCGACCTCATCGACGCGAAGGGCAGGACCGTCCCCTGGGCCGACAGGGATGGAAGGGTACTCACCGACGTGAGCGAGCGCTTCCAGCCGGCCCCGGGGCAGAAGTTCTTCATGAAGGGAGGCTCGATAGACGATCCGCACCACGAGATCGCCGGCCCCGAGACCGTCGGCGCCGCGAAGCTTCTCGAGGAGGGCTATGCCCTCCCCTTCTACGCCGACCTGAGCCAGCTGCCCGAGCTGGAGCGCAAGGTCATCTGGGGTATGATGATCGGAGAGGAAGGCAAGACAAGGGTTCCGATCTACGAGAACTACAGGGCCGCGGGCTTCGATCCCGAGAGGCACGTCCTGCAGTGCTACGGCACTGGCTGGACCTCGGCCAGCTTCCTGCCCCAGGAGCGGCAGCTCTTCGGCCTGCCGGGGGGCTTCGTCAACGACTGGAGGCTCAGGACCAGCCTGAGCGGTCTCTACGCCGCCGGCGATTCCCTGTTCGCCTCCAACTGCTTCGGCCACGCCGCCGCGACGGGGGCCTACGCTGGCCGCCACGCCGCCGCCGAGGCAGCCACCTCGGCTCCCATCGAGCCCGATTCCGCCCAGGTCGAGGCCGAGAGGAGGAGGGTACAATCTCCCCTGTCGGGCAATCCCGAGGAAGGCGTCGGCTGGAAGGAGCTCAACATGGGCATCGCCAAGACGATGCAGACCTACTGCGGGGACCCGAAGCGCGACGAACTGCTTTCGATAGGCCTCGCCCGCCTTGACGATTACGCTCAACGCGTCGTCCCCGTGGGCTTCGCCCACAATCCCCACGAGCTCACCCGGCTGCTCGAGGTCTTTGACATCCTCGCCGTGGCCCAGCTCATCCTGCGGTCCTGCCTCGCGCGCAGGACGAGCTCCAAGGCCCTGTGCTTCACGCGGACAGACAGCCTGGAGCTCGACCCCCCGCGCGACAGGAGGTTCATCACGATCAGGCAGGGCGCGAAGGGGGAGGTCGAGCTGGGCAGCCTGCCCCTGGACTACTACGGTGACCTGAAGGCGGGCTACGAGGCAGCCAATGCCGACTATGCGAGGAGGGCGAGGTGATGAAGGACGACAATGGCCCTTTCGCGGCAGAGATGCCCGCGGCGAGGCCGATACGCTTCGACCGCTCCAAGTGCATCGGTTGCCATGCCTGCCTCGAGGCCTGCCAGGCCGATGTATTCGTTCCCGGCGAGAAGAGGGGCCCGGGCCAGCCCCCCGTCGCCCTCTTCCCGGGGGAATGCTGGTACTGCGGGGCATGCGTCATGGAGTGTCCGTCCAAGGGCGCCATCGCCCTCGTCCACCCCCTGATCAACCAGGCCCACTGGGTCGAGAAGAAAAAGCTGACCGGAGGCTAAGGGGACAGGGCCTACCTGATCCTCACACCATTGACGAAGACGGTCCCGGTCCCGGCCCCGCCCTCCGCCGTCGTCGTCCAGATCACGTCGCGCGAGAGCTCCCTGCCGGAGGAGGTCTCGAGGAGGCGGGCTGTGGCCTCCGACATGCCGCCAGCTCCGGAGTTGAAGACGTCCAGCTCGACGATGAGGACGGCGCCCGAGCCCTCGCAGGCCCGAAGCAGCTTCGCGTCAAAGGGACTCTCGGCGCCCAGGCCTCCCGGAGGAAGGCTTTCGAGGCCGGACCCCAGTTCGGCAAGCGACCTGAGGCTCCGGAGGACGAGGGAGGTTGAGTCGGCGAGGCGGGTCTTGAGCAGGGAATCGAGGGCTGTCTTCCCCTCGGCGAGGAGCCTTGCCGCCGCGGCCTCGTCGGGGGGATTCAGACTGAGGCCAAGCACCACATCGAGGATGAAGGGATCGGCCCGGGAAGCCTTCGAGGAGAGGGCTTTGAGGGCGTTCTCGTATTCCTCGTGCGGAGCCTCGCACCAGGTGGCCATGGCCGCCACGAGGAGGAAGGCCAGGACAGGCCCGGATCTCGCCGCGCGTCCCAGGCCGAACATCAATTGCCTCCCTTGAGGCTGACCGGCTCGATGAGGGCGTCGATCTCGATGTTCCGGGAGAGAGCCGCCTCCACGACCATCTTGAAGGTGATCGAGCCTCGCGGAACCGGGTGGGGAGGGGCGTCGCCGACCAGGATCACGATGCGCTTGGTGGCCTTCCAGTCGAACTCGGTCTCCGCTGCGTAGAGGGCCTCGTGGACTGCCTCGGGGATGTCTCCCCCGCCAAAGGCCTTGAGCGCCTTGATATAGCCGTCGAACTTGTCGAGGTCGGTCATGAAGGGAACCTTCCGCGTGATGTACTCGTCGGGGAAGTAGTCCCGGAACAGGACGAGCCCGATGCGGAAGCTCGAGAACCTGGCCGTCCGCTCCCGGACGAGGAGGGTGAGGTACTTCTTCACGTCCTTCATGTAGGGATCCATGCTCGCCGTCGTGTCGAAGCAGATCACCAGGTCGAGGCTCTCGCCCTGGGCCTCGTCGATGAGCCCCCCGATGCGGGCCGAGGTCGTCCCGTCCTCGGGGACGAAGGCGGCCTTGCCCTTGGTGGCCTCGGCGAGCTCATCGAAGGTCGTGACGGCGGCGGGGGAGTAGTCACCCGGGGGTAGAGGAGGTGGCGGCGGTTCGGCCGCGGCCGGCTCGGGTACCTGCTCGGGCTCCGGAGCCGGTGGTGGAGGCGGAGGGGCGGGCCTGGTCGATATGCTGATCTCATATGGATTGTCAACAAAGCGGCCGGCGTAGTCGGCATAGGCCCTTTCGAAGGCCCGTATGTTGATGAAGGTCCCCTTGCCCACGGCCACCGAGCCTGAGCGGCTCCAGGGATAGCCGTAGACCAGGACGGCCGGGATGAGGACATGGAAGGCCGAGCCGAAGTCCCTGTCGCTCTGGGGGCTCGAGGAGATCAGGGAGTAGAGCCTGTTGGTCGGGGGCAGGGCCTTGCCGTTGAGCATCCTCTTCTCATCGCCGTTGACCTTGTTGTACTCGGCCGCCCTGTAGGCGTAGTTGTCGGCCTTCATCGCCGGATCCTTGGTGGTCTCGGTGAGGAGGATGGAGGCGATGTCGGCCTTCTTCCTGACGTAGAGGTCGTAGCCCCCGTCCTCCCTGGCCTCGATCCTCACGTCGCCTGGCCCGATGCCGAGGTCCACCGCTGGCGCGGGGGAGGCCGCGAGGATGGGCGCCGCTGCAGGCTTCGGCGCCGCCGCGACCCTGGGTGCCGCCGCGACCCTGGGCGCCGCGGTCGCCTTGGCCTTCGGGGTCGTGGCCCTCGGCGCGGCGCCCGCTCCGACCGAAGGAACGAGCATCGCGAGGGAGGCGAAGGCGATCACCGCGAGGCAGGACCGGGTTGTTCTCACACCTAATGATCGGCAGGGCCAGCCGCGGTGATTAGGCTTCCCGCCCCTCCCCTAGGAGCGGCCCGGGATCGAGCGCGAGTACTCCTCGATGGCGTCGCACATCGCGAGGACGTGCTCGGGGGGAGTGTCGTCGAGCAGGGCCTCGACGCTGGCGGAGGCGATGTAGCCACCTGCTCCCCCCATGTCGCGCAGCACGGCCAGGGTGCCCTCGCGCACCCTCCCGGGCGGACCCGGCAGCACGAGGTTCCTCGCGTCTATGCCCCCGCAGAGCACCAGGCGCTGCCCGAAATCGCGCAGGAGGCCCGATGCCCCCATGCCAGCGCAGTCCGGCTGGAGGGGATGCAGGGCATCGATGCCGCAATCCGCGATGAGGGGGATGAGGGGCCTGAAGCTCCCCGACGAGTGGAGCATCACCTTGATACCGTAGCGGTGGCCCAACTCGGCGAGCTTGCGGAGGCAGGGCTCGATGAAGCGCCTGAACTGGTCGGTCCCCAGGAGGGGCCCCAACTGGCTCCCGAAGTTGTTCCTGAGGAAGAACAGGTCGATGAGGTCTCCTGCCTCCTCGAAGATGCTCGTCGACACGGCCAGGTAGTAGTCGGTGATCCTCGCGAGGAGGGCGGAGACGAACTCGGGGTTGTCGTACATGAGGAAGTACAGGTTCTCCATTCCAACCAGGTCGACCGCGTCATGCCAGAAGGGCGAGGGGTCGCCGCCGATCACCGCGTACTCGCCCCCGTAGGCCCTGATCCCCTCCCTGAGCTTGGTCACGTCCACTCGTTCCGGGTCGGGCCAGGGATGGTCGTGGAGGGCGGCCTCGGTGAAACGCCCCGCGAGGGGATGGGCGAGGCCCTGCCCGTATCCCGGGCCGCTGCGCGCGACGCCGAAGGGGCTGACGGAGCTGGCGCCGGGGGGCAGGGGCAGGCGCGATGCCGGGCCCTCGGCCTCGACGCGGCGGAAGTCGTCCCCCGCCCTGCGACGGAAGCCCTCCTCGTCGAGGCCCAGAACCTCGGCCGCGCGGCACAGGAACTCCGGCGAGACACTGATCCAACGCGCCAGGGGGGCGTCCGGCCTTCGCTCAAAGGCGGCGAGGGCCCGCTCCCGGCCGCTTCCGAAGCCCTCCCCGGAGCCTGCCCGCCCGGGCCGGCGGGCCACGGACCTAGTCGAGCCCCGCTGGACAAGCTGCTGCTTGATCTTCACAACGTGGGGCTCGCCGGAGGGCTGGGCGATCCGCTCCGTCATCAGGTCAGCGGCTATCCTGCCCATGAGCTGGGTATTGATCCGCATCGTGGTGATCGGGGCGATATGGGGATCGCCGTACTTGAGGACATCGCCGGGAGCGAGGATCGAGACGTCCTCGGGCACGCGCAGGCCCATGGCCCGCAGATGGACGACGACGCGTATCGCCACGTCGTCGTCCATCGCGAAGACGGCCGTGGGCCTATGCTCGGAGGAGAAGATCCCCCGGATGAGGCTCTCGAGGTAGCCCGAGTCGTCCATGATGAAGCGCACGTGACGCTCCGGCGGAAGCTCGATGCCGTTCTCCTCGAGGGCCTTGCGGAAGCCGATGAAGCGGTCGGAGCTCAGCACGGGCAGGCCGGGCCGGTCGGTGTCGACGTAGAGCATGTCCCGGTGGCCAAGCTTGATCAGGTGGCTCGCCCCCTCGTAGGCACCCTGGAAATCGTCGACGAGGACCGATGAGAAGCGGTCCTGGAAGGAGCCGTTCATGATGAGGATGACGGCTATGCCTGCCGACTCAAGGCGTGAGAACAGGCTCTCGCGGGCGAAGTGCAGGGAGAAGACCCCGGCGCAGCGGCTCTCCTCGATCTTGGCGGCCAGGGTCGCGTCCTCCATGTCGAGGCGCATGGGGAGCATGACCACCGTCCTGCCCTTCGCGCGCATCTCCGACTCGAGCTGTTCCACGATCGGACGGACAAGCCACCAGGCCAGGCCCCAGTCCTGGTCGATGCTGAACAGGATGCCGAAGGGCGAGGAGGCTCCGGCGGGGGCAACCCGCCTCGGCCCTGGCTTCCGGTGGTAATCAAGGCTCTTGGCCGCCGCGAGGACCCGCTCGCGCACGGCGGGCGACATCCTGCCCTTGCCGGCGAGGGCCAGCGAGACCGTTGCGAGCGATACCTCTGCGGCGAGCGCGATGTCCTTCAGGGTCGACGGCTTCATTGCTCCCTCGGATTTGGTTAAACCACTGCGACATTTTACCAATTTGGCTGGCCAAGTCAAGCCAGAAATCCAGATATGGGCCCTCAAGGACGGCCTTTCCCGGTTGACAGCCCACAAAACCATGCTAGACTGCGAAAATGATGCTTAACAATGGTTAAACATGGTTAAGCAAGCAGGCAGAACGACAGATGAGGAGGGAGCATGACCTCCCGCGAACGTGTGCTTTCGGCCATCGCGCACCGGGAACCCGACCTCGTGCCGGTGGATCTCGGCTCGACCCCGAGCTCGGGGATCTCCGCCACGGCCTACGCGCGGACCAAGCGCCACCTCGGCATCGAGGGCGGGGCCGTCCGCGTCTACGACGTCGTACAGCAGCTCGCCCAGCCTGAGGACTGGGCCCTCGACCGCTTCGGCGTGGACGTGGTCGACCTGGGCAGGACCTTCAACACGAGGGACGCTGACTGGTACGACATCAGCCTGCCCTCAGGGGAGAGCGCCCAGTACCCCGCCTGGTTCAGACCCAGGGCCATGCCCGACGGGTCCTGGAACGCCTACCACCGGGACGGCACCCTGATCGCCAGGATGCCGGCGGGGGCAGCCTTCTACGACGAGACCTGCTTCCCCTACATGGACGACTGGCCCGCCGACTGGTCGGGCCTGGACGAGGCCATGGGCAAGGTGCTCTGGTCGGCCCTGGTGCACTCGCCCTGGGACAATGCCTCCCGGCCCGGCTTCTGGGACGAGATGCGCGGCAACGCGCAGCGCCTCAGGGCCGAGAGCGACAGGGCCATCATGGTGGTCGTCGGCTGCAACCTCTTCGAGTGGGGGACCTTCCTCCGCCGCATCGACAACTTCCTCGTCGACATCATGCTCGAGCCCGAGAAGGTCGAGTCCCTCATCGATGCCCTGATGGAGCGCCATCTGGCGACCCTCGAGAAGGTCTGCACCCATCTGGGGGACCTTGTGGACATCGTGCGCTTCGGGGACGACCTCGGCACCGACCAGGGCCCCTTCATGCGCCCCGACCTCTACCGGAGCATCTTCAAGCCCAGGCACAAGGCCCTCTGCGACTACGTCCACGACCACTCATCGATGCACACCTTCCTCCATTCCTGCGGCTCGATAGACCTCCTCCTGCCAGACCTCATCGACGCCGGCTTCGAGATCATCAACCCGGTCCAGACCAACGCCCGCGGCATGGAGCCCGAAAGGCTCAAGCGCGAGTTCGGCGCCGACGTCGTCTTCTGGGGCGGCGGCATTGACACGAGGGTGGTGCTGAACAACGGAAGCCCGGCCGAGGTCAGGAGCCAGGCCCTCGAGCGCCTCGAGGTCTTCTCGGCGGGCGGGGGCTTCGTCTTCAACACCGTGCACAACATTCTACCCGACGTGCCCCCCGAGAACGTCGTCGCGCTCTTCGACGCGGTGGCGGAATTCAACGGCGGCGCCGCGGGCAACAAGGGGCAGCGATGAGCGAGCAAGACAAGGGCGGGATCGCCGGCCTGCTGCGGGCCTTCACGCGCCGCACCGATGCCAGCGCCATTGTGGCCACGACCGTACTCTTCGTCCTCTTCTCCCTGGGCACCCAGAACTTCCTCACGCCCTTCAACCAGTTCAACGTGTGGCGCGCGGCCTCCCAGAACGTCTTCATCGCCCTGGGGCAGGCCCTGGTCGTCATCGTGGGCGGCATGAACCTCTCGCTCGGCGCCATCGGCGGCCTCACGGTCGTGGTCATAGGTCATTCGATCGAGATCCTGGGCATCGAGCCCTGGATCGCCGTCATCCTGGGCCTCGCCACGGGGGTCCTCTGCGGCCTCTTCAACGGCTTCTTCATCAGCCGCTTCAAGCTCAACTCCTTCGTCGTGACCCTGGCCTCGAGCTTCATCTTCCAGGGCCTGGTCAACGGCATCTCCCAGGGCCGCCCCTACTCGAAGATCCCCCGGGAGTTCACGAGGCTCGGCAAGGGCGACGTCCTCGGAGTCCCGAACATGGTCTTCCTGATGTGCTTCGCCCTCGTCGTCGTGTATCTCGCCTTCCGCTACTCCCTCCTGGGCCGCAAGCTCCTCGCCACCGGTGGCAACGCCGAGGCCGCCCGGCTCTCGGGCATCAAGACCGGGAGGATGCTCCTCCTTGCGAACACCCTCTCGGGGCTCTTCGCCTCGATCGCGGCCTGCCTGTGGATCTCGCGGATGGGTACGGCCCAGCCGGCGACCGGCGGCGACTGGCTCATCGTCTCCTTCGCCGTCACGGTCATCGGCGGCACTGCCCTCTCCGGCGGGACGATCAGCGCCCTGGGCTTCCTCTTCTCGGGCCTCCTCATGGCCCTCCTGCGCAACGGTCTCATCATGCTCGGCGTCAACGTGTACTTCGAGTCGACCTTCCTCGGCTGCATCATCCTCCTGGCGGTCCTCGTCGAGTGGCTGCGCGCCGGGGTCGCGGGTAAATCAAGAAGGCTATAGCGAGCGCGGGGTATCCCGCGCGAAGTATTCCAAGGAGGTTCGGAACATGAGAAAGCTCTTCGCTCTCGCAATTGTGCTCGTGGCGGCCACGGTCGCGTTCGCCGCTCCGGCGAAGATGGCCTGGTACGTCTCGGCGCCCCATCCCTACTTCGACGCGGTCAGGCTCGGGGTCGAGGCCTTCGAGAAGGACTACGGGGTCACGATCAAGAAGCAGGTCGGCCCGGACTGGAACATGGACAGCGAGAACACCGGCGTCCTCGCCCTCGCGGCCGACGGCTACAACTTCTTCTCGGTCTATCCCTCCGACGCCAGCGCGGCCAACGGTCTCTACGACGAGATAGTGAAGAAGGGCGGCAAGGTCGTCAACTTCGGAGCCTCCACCTTCGAGCCCACGCCCGCGAGCTTCGCCGTCATGACCGACGTCAAGGCCGCGGCCATGAAGGCCGCCGAGTTCCTCATCGGCAAGATGGGCGGCAAGGGCACCATGGTCAACCTCCTCGAGGTCCTCGAGGACCCGAACACCAAGCTCCGCAAGGACGGCGTGGCCGAGGTGCTCAAGAAGTACCCGAACGTGAAGATGATCGAGGTCGCCGGCGTCAAGTCCGAGCAGGAGGCCGCCGAGAAGATCGAGGGCGCGGTCGCCAGCAACGGCGGCTTCGTCAACGGCATCCTGTGCACGGGTTTCGTCCCCACGATGGCCCTCTCCAAGTTCCTCACCGACTACGAGATGAAGAGCAAGAAGCACATCTTCGGCGTGGGCATCGACGACGACCCGGTGATCCTCGGCGCGATCTCCCAGGGCTACCTCGACGCGACCATCGCCCAGAACACCTTCGGCCACGGCTACCTCTCCATGCTCGCCCTCAAGTACCTCTCCGAGGGCATGAAGCCGACGGCCGGCAAGTACAAGGTCGACTCCGGCGTCGTCCTCGTCACCAAGGCCAATGTCAGCACCTACAAGGCCGACCTCACGAAGGTCACCCAGGCGATCAAGGCCGATCTTCCCAAGATCTACCTGACAAAGTAATCGCCGGTCCCGCGCGCCGCCTGAGCCGCCCCCCGGGGGCGGGGGCGGCCGCCTTTCCGGCCTCTGGAGGGGGCGGCGCCATGCTAGAGATCCACTCTGTGTCCAAGTCCTTCCCCGGCGTCCTCGCCCTCGACGATGTCTCGGTCGACCTCAGGGGCGGGGAGATCCACGCCCTCCTCGGGGAGAACGGGGCCGGCAAATCCACCCTCATGAAAATCATGTGCGGCATCTACAGCCCCGACTCGGGCGAGATCCTCCTTGACGGGAAGAGGCTCGTGCTCAAGGACTACCACGACGCGATCCGCAACAGGATCAGCATCGTGCACCAGGAGATCCAGGTCGTGCCCCTGGCCTCGGTCGCCGAGAACATAATGCTGGACAAGCTGGAGAACTTCGCGCGGGGACCCTTCGTCGACTGGAAGGCCCTCGTCGCCCAGGCCCAGTGCCACATGGACATGGTCGGGCTGGATGTGCCCTCACGGGCGCCGATCGCCGGGCTCTCGGCTGCGCAGAAACAGCTCGCCCAGATCGCGCGGGCCCTCTCCTCGGGGGCGAGGGTCCTCCTCCTCGACGAGCCCACCTCCTCCCTCACCCTCCACGAGGCGGCGACCCTCTTCGCCCTCCTGGACAAGCTCAAGGAGGGAGGGGTCGCCGTGGTCTTCGTGACCCACAAGCTCGAGGAGGTGCTCGAGGTCTGCGACACTGTCACCGTCCTGCGCGACGGGAAGCTCATCGAGACGAGGCCCATCGCGGGACTCGAGCGCGGCCGCCTCGTCGAGATGATGATCGGCCGCACGATGCGCGATGACTACCGTGGCTTCCTGCCCGAGCCGGGCGAGGAAGTCGTCCTCGAGGTGAGGGGCTTTAAGAGCGAGTTCTTCGACGGCCTGGGCCTCTCCCTGAGAAAGGGCGAGATCCTCGGGCTTTATGGCCTGGTCGGCTCGGGCCGGACGGAGCTCGCCAAGACGATCATCGGCGAGTACCCCAGGACCGCCGGCGAGCTGCTTGTCCACGGAGCCCCCGCCAGGATCCGCTCGGTCTCCGACGCCCTGCACAAGTACCGGATCGGCTATGTGAGCGAGAACCGCAAGGAGGAGGGCCTCATCCTCTCGGCCTCGGTGGTCACCAACATCGCCATAACGGTGTGGGAGAGGCTCGCGGGCGCGCTGAGGGCCTTCTTCAGCCCCAAGGCCGAGCGCCTGCGAGGCGAGGAGATGATCAAGCGGCTGGAGATCCGCACGCCGAGCCCGATGCAAAGCGTGGAGAAGCTCTCCGGCGGCAACCAGCAGAAGGTCTCGATCGCCAAGTGGCTCGTGGCCGACTGCGACATCCTCATCATCGACGAGCCCACCGTGGGCGTGGACGTGGGGGCCAAGGCCTCGATCCACGAGCTCATCTGGCGCATGGCCAGCGAGGAGGACAAGAGCGTGATCCTCATCTCCTCCGACATGCCCGAGATGATATCCCTCGCGCGGCGCATCCTCGTCTTCAAGGAGTTCAGGATCGTGGGCGAGCTCGCCGACCTGAACTCCACCCATCATGCGAGCGAGGATGTCGGCCGGATGATCGGCGAGTACTTGGCCTGAACGGAAGGAGAAACCATGAGGCGCTACGGATCGGTCATAAGGCTGAAGGCCGAGAAAGAGGCGGAATACCGGAGGCTGCACGCCGAGCCCTGGCCGGGGGTCCTGGCCATGATCAGGGCCTGCGGGATCAGGAACTACTCCATCTACCTAAAGGACGGCTACCTCTTCAGCTACTTCGAGTACGTCGGCTCCGACTTCGGGGCCGACATGGCGAAGATGGCCGCCGATCCCGAGACCCAGGCCTGGTGGAAGCTCACCGACCCCTGCCAGGAGGCCCTGGGCACGCGCGCCGAGGGCGAATGGTGGGCCTCGATGGAGGAAGTCTTCCACTGCGACTGATCCTTGGGCTCCCTGGCGGCTTCCCGCCTCGGTCCCCGTCTGCTATCCTCAGCTCCATGGCACGAACATCGATCAGGGCCGCCCTCGCCGGCGGCAGGATTCTGGTTTCCGACGGGGCCTGGGGCTCATATCTCTACGCCAAGGGCCTCGTGGCGGGTTCATGCCCCGAGCTCTGGTGCGCCGAGAGACCCGAGGTGGTCCGTGAGATCGCGGCCAGCTATGTGGCCGCGGGCGCCGACATGATCGAGAGCAACAGCTTCGGGGGCTCGAGCATCAGGCTCGCGGCGCAGGCCCTCGGAAGCCGGGCGACCGAGCTCAACGAGGCCGCCGCGCGCATC
>JANXYO010000123.1 GCA_025356015.1 Spirochaetaceae bacterium | reverse complement strand
GTCTTGCGCGGCCGTGCGCAAAAGGAACGGGATTGTAGGGCCGTGCGCCGCCCTGGGGCGGCGGCTGCGGCCCGGCATGCCGCGCAGGACTTTCTCGATGCTCGAGGCTCGTTTTGCCGGCCGAACCGACCGGATCGGTCGGCGATATGTTGACAGTTTTCCATGCTGTGTTAGAATAATCTGCACGCACAATCCGCACCCAATCGGGTCTAACCGCGAAAAACCATAAGGGAGGAATCCATGGTCATTCTTATGCCCGACGCCTTTGCGTCGGACCTGCCGGGGAGGCTCGCGCCTTTCGGTGAAGTCACTCCTGAGCTCGGCCGCCTTGGAGAGGCTGAGGTCATCATCGTCCGCTCGAAGACAAAGGTCGACAAGGCGATGATCGACAAGGCGCCCAGGCTCAAGTACATCATCCGCGGCGGGGTCGGCGTCGACACCATCGACGTGGACTACGCGAAGCAGAAGGGCATCGCCGTCGACAACACCCCCGAGGCCTCGAGCCTCGCCGTCGCCGAGCTGGCCTTCGCCCTCATGATCGCCCTCCCCAATCACATCGCCGAGGCCGACGCCTCGATGAAGCAGGGCAAGTGGCTCAAGAAGGACTACGAGCGCACCGAGCTCGCCGGCAAGACCCTCGGTCTTGTGGGCATCGGCCGCATCGCCAGGGAGCTGGCAGTCCGCGCCACGGCCTTCGGGATGAAGGTCATAGCCTTCGACAAGTACGTCACCGACTGCGGGGACGTCGCGAAGATGGTAAGCCTGGCCGAAGTCCTCGCGACCTCAGATTACATCTCGCTGCATACCCCCCTCACCGACGAGACCAAGGGCATGATCAACGCCGCCTCGATCGCGAAGATGAAGAAGGGCGCCTATTTGATCAACACCTGCCGCGGGCCGGTGGTGAACACGGCCGACATGGCCGCGGCTCTCAAGGAAGGGAAGCTCGGCGGCTACGCCACCGACGTCTACGACAAGGAGCCGCCCGAGGGCTCGCCCCTTCTCGAGTGCCCCCGCGTCATCCTCACCCCCCACCTCGGCGCCTCGACCGAGGAGAACCTCATGCGCCTCGGCGACTGCATCGTCGATCGCATGGCCAAGTACACGAAGAAATAGGAAACATTCGGAAGAAACCGCAGAGCCGCAGAGACACAGAGGGAATGTGAGAGAAGAGAATGAGCAAAGGAAGGGTTCCAGGATTTGGGGTGGCCCATACAGCGAAAGAGCTACCAGGGCAAATCTCGCCTATTCCTCAATTCCAACTCTCTTTGCTCCGCGCCCCTCTGCGTCTCTGCGGTTTGAATTCGACTATCCTGCATGGATGAAGGAGCACGTATGAAGCGAGTCATCAATTATAGCGCCGGCCCCGCGGCGATCCCCCTCGAAGTCCTTGAGCAGGCCCGCGACGAGATGCTCGACTGGCAGGGCACGGGATGCTCGGTCATGGAAGTCTCCCACCGCGGCAAGGAGTACGACGCCCTCCACCACGAGACCATGGACCTCTTCCGCGAGGTCGCCGGCATGGGCAAGGACTGGCACGTGCTGTTCACCACGGGCGGCGCCTCGAGCCAGTTCTTCATGCTCCCCATGAACTACCTCGGCGAGGGCAAGCAGGCCGACTACATCGTCACCGGCAACTGGTCAAAGGCCGCGGTCAAGGAAGCCAAGCGCTACGGCAAGATCAGCCATCCCGCGAACATGGAGCTTGAGGGCGAGGTCTTCAAGGCCATCCCCAAGCCCGGCGACCTGAAGTTCAACCCCGCCGCCGAGTACGTGCACTACACCTCGAACAACACGGTCTGCGGCACCGAGTGGTTCTACACCCCCGACACGAAGGGCAAGCCCCTCGTCGCCGACATGTCGAGCGACATCTTCAGCCGTCCCATGGAGTTCAACAAGCACTCCATGATCTATGCGGGCGCCCAGAAGAACCTCGGCCCCTCGGGCGTCACCGTCGTCGCGATCAAGGACGACTTCCTCGCCAAGGCCAAGGACGACCTCCCGACCATGCTCTCCTACAAGGTCTTCAAGGACAAGGAGTCCATGTTCAACACCCCGCCCTGCTTCTCGATCTACATCCTCAACCTGGTCCTCCGCTGGCTCAAGAAGAACGGCGGCCTCGAGGCCATGGGCAAGACTAACGACGCGAAGCAGAAGCTCCTCTACGGGGCCATCGACGGCTCCAACGGCTTCTACACGGGCCTCGCCGACAGGGATTCCCGCTCCTGGATGAACATCGACTTCAAGAATCCCAGCCCTGAGCTCGACGAGAAGTTCATCAAGGAAGCCAAGGCCGCCGGCATCGTGCAGACCAAGGGCTACCGCTCCATCGGCGGGATCCGCCTCTCCGCCTACAACGCCGTGAGCCTCAAGGACGTGGAGACGACGGTCGCCTTCATGAAGGATTTCCAGAAGAAGAACTAGGCAGACAAGGATACCAGGTATCCCAAAGACCCCCCGCGCAAGCGGGGGTCTTTCATTTGCATTCCCAGAGCCCGCCCTGGTGCCTTCAGGCCCCAAGCACCGCCTGGGCCCTTTCCCTGAGCGCCGACATTTCCTTCCGGGTCGCGAGGACGAAGGGGTTATCCTCGGGGCAACCGGCCACGGCCTTCATCTCGGCCTCGCTGCTGTAGGTGACCTTGCGGAAGGGGTTGTCGAAATCCTTGCGCCTGCTCGTGAAGACCCCTACCTCGACACGCTGGGACAGGGAGATGAGGTCGCCGAGGGCCCTCCTGGCGAGCTCTGCGGCCTCTCCCTGGCCATAGAGGATCCTGAGGCAGGCCCAGGCGTGGCGGTCGCGGTCGAGTTCGTACTCAGAGGCGAGCCTCGCGTACTCCTCGTGCAGGGAGCCCCAGCTCGACACCGTCCCCTTCTTGACCCGCGCGAGGGCCTCGTCGACCTTCCTGCGCGGCGCGAGCTGGCCGCCGAGGTTCTCCCACTCGCTTTCCCTGGCCGCCTGCCCGCCCTCGAGTGAGGCGAGGCAGGACGCGAGGCCCTGTGCCCTGGCTTCCTTGCTGCCAATACGCTCGAGGACAGCGCGTGAGGCGTACCACAGGAGCATCTCACGGTAGGCGGAGATGCCGCGGCGGGGCTTGATCACCAGGGTCGTCCGGCTCGAGCGCTCGAAGAGTCCGGGGCCAACCGCCAGCTCGTTCGGCGCGCTCTCGCCGCCCTGGTCGCTCCCGCACCAGGCCTCGAGGAGGTCCATGGCCTGGATGATCTCCTCGGCGGTGTCGGGGGCGAAGGGCGAGAACTCGATGTTCTGGGTCTTGGTCCCGCGCTTGTCGCGCGAGCGGAATTTCGACTCGTTGCGCATGAGGGCGTAGAGGTTGTGGGTCCACCAGAATGCCGGGATGATGATGAGGTGCTCCCTGTGGCGGTCGTCGTCGACAAGGCAGAAGGGGAGCTTGATGTCGAGTTCGTAGCGGTGGTCGGCCTTTGCCAGGAGGGCATACGAGGCGAAGCGCGATGAATGCTTCACCGAGGTGCAGAGCCCGGGCCAGAAGCCGCGGCCGGCCTCGATCTCCCCGTCGTTCGCCCTTGAGTTGTGGTTCGATCCTACGGTCGCGCCGGCCGCCATGTTCGACTGGCCCTTCACGAGGCTCGCGACGAGGAAGCAGGTGTTGTGGTGCTGCTCGTGGGCGGGGAAGATCAGGTTGTTGAGCATCTCGCAGCAGGAGACCGTGGAGTTGTCGCCCAGGACCGAGTGGATGAGGCGGGCCCCGTACTTGAGGGCCGAGTTGGAGCCCATCACGAAGCGCACAGCCTTGCATCCGTAGAACACCCGGCAGCCATAGCCGACGATGCCGTTGACGAGCTCGACCCCTTCCCCGATCTGGGTGCGCTCGCTCTCGCTCGAGAGGATCGTGAGGTTCTTGAGCTTGTTCGATCCCTTGATGTAGGCGCTCTCTCCGATCGCGACGTCCTTAATGACCCCGTTCGACTTGAGCACCGAGTAGCGCCCGACCGTGCCGTAGCGCCCCCGCCTCCTGTCGAACATCGAGTCCGTCATTGTCCTGAACGCGGCCATGAGGGCCGAGTCGTCGCGGCGCTTGGCCCAGAGGTAGGCGTCGGCGCAGATCATGCCGGCGAAGGGCAGGACCGACCGCCCGCCCGCCTCGTTCATGAGGTCGAGCTCGATCCTGATGTCCTCGTTCTCGCCCTCCATCACGATGCCGTTGCCGAACTTCGCGTGGTTGGACACCTGCATCTCGTCGTTGTTGATGAGGATGCAACCGTCGCCGATTATGTAGTGGGCCAGGTAGGTGGAATAGTGGATGGCGCAGTTGTCGCCGATGTCGCAGGAGATGACCCGGGAATTGGTGATCCCCGCGAGGGTCCGCAAATCGTGGTGCTCGAGGGTCACCCGCTCGAGCTTGCCGATCCTGACGAGGCCGGCGAAATCGCTGTTCTTGATGAGGGCCGGGGTGAAGGGATCGCTCACGCGGATCAGGTTCCAGTCCGAGCATGTGTTGAAATTCTTGACAAGGGTCTCTATTTCGTAGGGCTTGAGGCGCCGGAAGGAGGCGGGGTGCCGCCCGAGGGCCCCGAGCTGGGTGTCGCGGATGCGGTATTCATCCTCGTCCGCGGCGAGGTATCTTTGCGGAACGAAGGAGAGCCCGTAGTCGTCTTCGGGAAGGAATCTTATATCGTTCATCATGGAGCCACAATGCCACGGTGGATTGCGTTCTTCAAGCGGTATCCGCCGGCCATGCCCATGCGGCCAGCCGGCCACTTGACCAAATAACGGCTTTCTTGCAATGGTAGGCCATGAGTTTTCCGGAATCAGCGATCGACGATCGGCTCGTCTCAGAGGCAGAGAGGAACGCCTTCGCCCTCATGCCCCTCCTGGTCGCGGCCGATGACCGGGCCCGGAGCCGCTACGCAAGCCAGCTCGCTGATATCATGGGCAACCCGGGCGAGTTCCAGCACTACGTCGTGGGTTCCTCCGCCGACCGTCTGGCCCTGATGGACAGGCTCCTGCGGGTCTTCCGCGAGAATGTCGAGCTCCTCGTGCACAAGACCTGGGTCGAGAAATCCGAGGAGAAGCCCAAGGAGCGCCTGCTCGAGGAGCTCATGGCCTTCGAGCGCGATTTCCGCGATGGGGCGATCGCCCCCTCCTTTCGCCGTTTCGTGGCCCTTGCCCACTCGATCGCCAACCTCCTGTTCGGCGCCCAGAGCCGGGCCGAGGATTTCGCCGTCTACTGCTTCCGCATCGACCCCAAGCTGGGGCTTTTCTTCTGGTTCGTGGGCGAGCTCGAGCAGCAGGTGCGCGCCGCGAGCCAGCCGCGCGACGAGCTCATGACGACAGAGGTCCTTGTCGGCGTCTACGTCCTCTCGAGCTTCTGACAATAGCAGCTCCCGCATCTCTCCCATCGCGATCTTAAGCTTGACGTCAGGGACAGGGCGGGGTATGCTTTTCCTAACAGGTACTGCGATGCCGGAAGGGCCCATGGCCCCGGGTAGCGCCGCCATTTAAACAGGTCCATTCCCAAAAGTGTTCTTCGTACTGCCAGAGCCCCGATCGTAGAAGCCTCGACAGCAGCGCCAATTGCGGTGCTGAAAAAGGGCGTCGGCGAGGGTCTCCCACGGGAGAACAGCATGGGAAAGACACGGGTGCTCATTGTCGAGGACGAGGCCCTTTCTGCGCTGGCCATCAAGGCCTACCTTGAGGACACGGGCTACACCGTGGGCGAGGTCGTTTCCTCGGGCGAGGAGGCCGTCGCCGCGGCCGCCGAGACCGAGCCCGATGTCGTCCTCATGGACATCAAGCTCGACGGGCCGGTCGACGGTGTCGAGGCGGCCGAGCGGATCACCAAGAGCTTCCGCATCCCCGTCATCTTCCTCACGGCCTACTCAGATTCCGCCACCTTGAAGCGCGCGAGCCTCACCGAGCCCTTTGGCTTTGTGATCAAGCCCATCGACGAGCGGGCTCTCACCGCCGCGATCGAGACCGCGGTCTACAAGGCGGGCATGGACCGCGAGCTGCGCGTGGCCAAGGAAAAGCAGGAGACCATACTTCGCTGCGTCGGGGACGGCATCGTGGTCGCCGACGTCCACGGGGTCATCGACTACCTCAACCCGGCGGCCCGCCGCCTGCTCGGCCTCTCCGACGGGGCTGGGGCCGGCGAGGCCTCCCTCCTCCGGCTTTTCACCCTCTTCGATGGCAAGACCGGGGAGTCGGTCTTCCTCCCCCTCCAGCGCGTGGTGATCGACGGCCAGACCCTGGGTTTGTCCGACACCACCCTCTCCACCGCCGACGGCACGAGGATAGCCGTGGACATCGACCTCGCTCCACTGCGCGACGACAAGGGCTCTCCGCATGGCGTGGTGCTGGCCTTCAGGGACGTGACGGAAAGGCGGAAGATGCAGGAGATGATCTCGAAGGAGCTGCTGGAGGCGACCGACCTGCAGATGCGGCTCCTTCCCGAAAGCGGTACCGTGATCGGCAACCTCGAGATGCGTGGATTCCTCCGGCCCGCCACCTTCGGAGCCGGCGACATCTATGATTTTTACCGCATCGACGAGAGGACGGCGGCCTTCTACATCCTCGACGTGGTGGGGCACGGCATCTCCGCGGCGGGTATCTCGATCCTCATCCACAGGCTGCTCGCCCCCGATCCCGTGCTTCCCAGGACCCTGTCGATCATCGACGCCGACGCGGGCGACCCCCGCCAGGTGGTCGACCGGCTCAACGACCTCTTCGACGTGCAGAAGGACCAGACCTTCTTCTCCCTCTGCTACGGGACCATCGACCTCGAGAGCGGGGCCGTCAGACTCGTCCGCGCCGGCCATCTTCCGCCCGTCCTCCAGTCGTCGGGAGGGGAGCTGCGCGAGCTCAGGGTCGGGGGGGCAGCCGTGGGCGTCATGAAGCCCTCGGCCGCGGTTGAGATGGACTTTGTGATGGGCGAGAACGAGCGCCTCTTCCTCTACTCCGACGGCCTCATCGAGTGCTCGGACTCCCAGTCCGAGCGTTTCTCCAAGGACCGCCTCCTGGGCCTCTTCGAGAGCTCGCGGCCCAAGAAGCTCGCGGACGCCGTGTCCCGCATCGAGACGGGCGTCTCCCAGTGGAGGGGCCGGACCTGGTTCGATGACGACCTCGCCCTCATGGCGATAGAACGCCGGCCAGCTCGGGACTAGGCCGAGGACTTCTCGGTCTCCAGGGCGAGGGCCCCTGTCACCTCGAGCTCACGGCTCTTGGTCTCGGGAAGGAAGGCGAGGACTATGACGGCGCAGAGCACGGGGAAGAGGCCCATGAGGCTCACCGCCGCTCCGATGCCGCCCAGGGGCACGGAAAGCAGACCGACCATGGTGGGCGACAGCACCATGCCCACGCGGCCGAGGGTGTTGTTGGTCCAGGCCGCGGCGCTAGCCCTCAGGCGGGTCGGGAAGAGCTCGGCCGTGTAGGTCCCGCATATCGTCAGGTACGAGGTCATGAAGAAGATCAGGACCACGAGGGCCGGCCCCAGGAGGAAGGCGGGGGCCTGGAAGGCGAGGGCCGTGCAGATCCCCCCGGCCGAGAAGAAGGCTATCGCGGTGGGGCGCCTGCCCCAGCCGTCCATCAGCCTGCCCGCCACTATGAAGCCACCGAGGCCTATGGTGAATGCGATGGCCGCTATCAGGCTCACCTGGCCTGGCGTCAGGCCCCTCTCGTCCATGGCGAACTTCACGTAGAAGGTGTAGACGGCCTGGTAGCCCAGGTACATGCAGAACCACAGCAGGGCCACGAGGACGAGCTTCCCGCGGTGGGGCCTGCCCAGGATCTCGGTGAAGGCGGGGGAGTCCACCCGCGCCGTCTTGAGCTGGGAAAAGCGCTTGGTTTCCTTGACGGAGGTCCTGATGAAGAAGACCACGGCGAGGGGGATGATCCCCACCAGATACATCGAGCGCCAGCCCATGCTCGTCTTGAGGAAGAGGGGGAAGATGGCGCTGCCGACGATGCCGCCTACCCCGGCCGCAGCCTGGACTATGGAGACGCCGAGGCCCCGCCTCGCTGCCGGGACCTCCTCGGCCACGATCACCGTCGAGATCCCCCATTCCGCCACGAGGAAGGCCCGGGCCACGAACTGGAGGACGACGAAGGAGACTATGCCGCGGGTGAAGGCGGTGAGGGCCGTCGCGACCGTATAGCCGAGGACTGTCCAGATGAGGAGGGCCCGCCGCCCGAAACGGTCGCCGAGCCTGATGATGAAGAAGGCGGCGATGGTCCCGACCGCGATGGCAGAGACGGCCAGGCCTATCCTCACGTTGTCCAGGCCAAAATCCCTCTGCAGGAAGGGGAGGATGAGGTTCAGGATGATGAAGTCGTAGCCTTCGAAGAAGCTCGCAGTCGAGACCAGGAGGATGAGGAGGAGGTGGGAACGATCCAGTCTATCGCCGTTTGCCATGGCCAATAGTAGTCCCGCCCCCCAATCACCCGCAAGGGAGGCCCCGTGGGCGGTGGGCGGAAGATTTGCGCATTAATGGACCAGTGTTTCAAAATAGCTTGCCCGGAACAGGAATCCGTCATACAACAGCCGAAAGGCGCGTCGTCCGTCCGCGCCCCATCGCGAAAGGCCGAAGGCGCCTGGGCCGGCGGGGCGATCGCCCTCCTGTCGATCTACCTGCCCTCCTTCCTTCTTGTGGCCGGAGCCCTGCCCCTGCTCGACGCGATGCGCGAACAAACTGGCCTCCGCTCCGCCATCCTCGGCGTGAACGCCGCTGTCGCCGGCATCCTCGCCGCGGCCCTCTACGACCCTGTCTGGAAGGCGGCGATAGGAGGCCCGGCCGACCTAGTCCTCGCCCTGGCGGCATTCGGCGCCCTCGTCCTGTGGAAGCTGCCCTCGTGGGCAGCGGTACTCCTCTGCGCGTCGGGCGGCCTCGCCCTGCGCGCCCTCGGCGTCTGAGGCTCGGCTAAAGCCTTCCGCCCGCGCCTTGCGCAGCGGTAGGGCTGGACCTATCATGGGCCCCACGATGAATGAACAAGCAAGCACGGCGCAGGGGGAACGCAGTCCAGGCGCCGTGATCATGGCCAGCTACGGCATGGGGCGTTTCACGGTCGAGCTGCTCACGGGAGCCTTCTCGGCCGTGGTCTTCAAGTTCTACGAGACCGAGATTGGCCTCGCCGGAATCCTCGTCGCCGTTGGCTTTGTCGTGCATTCGGTCTGGAACGCGGTCGCCTTTCCCCTCGTTGGCTGGTTCACCGGCAAGCCCACCTTCCTCTCAGCGAGGCTCGGCCGGCGCTTTCCGTGGATCGCCCTCGGGGCCCCGTTCTCCGTACTCGCCTTCGTGTTGGTGTTCGCGCCTCCGGCCCATGCCTCTCCCCTCCTGCTCTTAGCCTGGCTGGTCCTGGCGAGCTGCCTCTACGACGCCATGCATTCGGTCTGGGAGCTTAACTACCAGTCGGTCTTCCCCGACAAGTTCCGGGAATACGCCGTGCGCGACAAGGCGGCGGGGATCGGGACGGTCGTCGGCACCTTTGGCGTGATAGGCGGAGCCATCATCCCGACCCTCTTCATCGTCTATGGTGATCCCTCCTCCTATCTCAGGAGCGCGGTCGTGATAGCCCTCATCGGCCTCGTGGCAGTGGTCCTGCTCATGCCCGGGGTCCGCGAGACGGCGTCCATGATCCGCCGTTTCGCCCTCCAGGTGGAGTCGACCAGGGAGAGGGCCGTGGGCTTCTTCTCACAGTTGCGCGCCGCCTTTGCCCATCGCGACTTTGTCGCCTTCATCCTTCTGTACTTCTTCTATCAGGCCGCCGTGCTCACCATGCAGAGCTCGATCTACTATGTGGGCGACTACCTCCTGGGCGGAAGGAGCACGACCCTGATCTTCGCCGCCATGCTCGTGGGCGCCCTGGTTTCGATCCCGGCCTGGCTCGCCTGGTCGAAGCGTTCGGGCAGCCACCAGCGTTCCCTGCTGATCTGCGCGGTCGCCCTGGCCGCCTTCTCCCTGCCAATGACCTTTGTCACCGGCTACACGGGCTTCGTCGTCTGCATGGCCCTCTGGGGAGTAGCCTTCGGAGGTTTCTGGTTCCTCCTGAACCCCGCGATGGCCGATGTCGTCGACGAGATCGTCGTGAAGACCGGGATACGCGAGGACGGGATCTTCTATGGCTTCCGCGCCTTCTTCGGAAAGCTCTCCCTCGTCGTACAGGCTGTAAGCTTCTGGATCATCCACGAGCTCACGGGCTTTCGCGCCAATCCGCGCTCGCCTCTGGCCATCCTCGGGATCCATATCCACCTGTCCCTGCTCCCCACCGTCCTTATCCTTGTTGGCGCCCTGTTCTACTGGAAGCTCAACGACCTGACTCCCGAGAAGTGCGCGCGGAACAAGGAAAGGCTCACCGACCTCGGGCTCTAGGCACCGGGGCCTTTGAGCGAAGCTCGCTCGCGTCAGGGCCGCCTCTAGTTCCCGCCGAGGGCGGCCTCGAGGAAGGGCTCGATCGCAGGAGGGCTCGGCCTGCCCTTGCGGTCAAGGCTGTAGCGCCTGACGCTGCGGCGGCCCGCCTCATTCCCGAAGGCGAGGATCGCCACTTCCCCGGGTTCGAGCCGTCCCTCCGCGGTCAGGCGCGCAAGACCCTGCAGCAGCCGCTCGCTGTGGGTCTCGACGATGAATGAGGTGGCGTACTTCTCCTTGAGCCCTGCGAGGAGGCCGGCGAGAGCTTCCTGAAGCGGGGGGTGGAGGCCGGCCTCGGGATACTCCAGGACCATGCACGAGCCCCAGGGAGAGTGGGTGGCCCAGACCGAGAGGAGGACGAGGAAGCTGATCCCCTCTCCATGGGAGGCGAGGGCCTCGGTCAGCCCCCCCTTCGCGAGGGCGAAAGGCCATGACTCCTGTCCCGGCAGCGGTAGCTCGAGAGCCTCGGCGATGCCGAGGCCTTTCAGGATCGAGCCGAGCTCCTCCCACCTTTGCTCGAGGTCGAGACAGAGGGGGTCGAAGAGCTGCCCATCGGGGACGAGGCGGAAGCCCTCCTTCGCGAGGGCGCTCGCCTTGAAGGAGGCAAGGATCTCCCTGTAGCTTTCGCGGAAGTGGATCTCCTCGATGCCCGTTCGCCCGTCCTCGCGCCTGAAGGCCGCCTCGTTGACCATGTCGCGGAGCCTTGCGCCGTACTTTCCGCGCTCGAGGTCGACGAGGCGCCTGGCCGAGGCGGCGGGAGCCTCGCCGCGACCTGCCTCCCGTGTGAAGGCAAAGGCCCGCCAGGGTGAGCCCGGACGCCTCACGCGGGCGGCCGCGAGGCACTCGTGGAAGAGGCTCTCGAAGGAGGGCCTTGCCAGGATGAGGGAGGATGGCGATGCCAGGGAGTCGATGTCGTTCGCCATCAGGGCCTCCCTGACGAAGAGGTCGGCGATAGCCTTCAGATACTTCGGTTCCTCGGCGAGGAAGCTTTTTCGATGCTCGGCCACCCGGAGTAGGAAGCTCTGGACCTCGGCCTCCTCCTTCTCCCGACCCTGGACCAGACGGACGAAAGCCTGGCCCATGGCGAGCTCCTTCTGCTGCGAGTGGACGAGCTTCGTGAGATCGCCGAGGGCGGCCTTGCGGTTTCCCGGCGCGATGCTCCTCAGCCTGGCCAGGGAAGCGAGGACACGCTGGAAATCCGCCTTTGCATCCCTGAGCGCGATCGATGGGAGCTCGGGCGAGGGGATTCTCGCGAATACGAAGGGCAGGTGGAGTACTTCCTTGAGGTCGATGAAGAGAGAGTACTCGCCTCCGACGCGCTGGACCGAGAAGAGGAGGCTTTCCTTCCCTGCCTGGCCAAAATGGATCGACATGTCGGTGAGGATGCCGCTCATCCCCCCGTCGAAGGGATCGCTTGTGTAGGAGAGGTGGAACTCGAGGGGATAGTCGACGCTCTCGTAGCCGTCCCGCCCCAGGGGGAGCATCGCGGCGAAGGCATCGACCCGGATCGAGATGCGAAGGTCTATCGACCTCGATGTGTCGTGGTCGGTCACCGCCTGGGCGAAGGAGGAGTAGGGCCGGCCCTGACCGGTAAAGGAGAGCCGCCAGATGTCGTCCTGGGATGACAGGAGGGACAGGGCCTCGGCGATGGAGCTCTTGCCCGAGCCATTGGGCCCCGCGAGGACCGTGATCTTCGAATCGTCGTACTCGACCCAGTCGCCGAAGGGCCCGAAGTTCCTGATGGCGAAACGCATGCGGCCCCTCCTTGCCCGCGATCCGCTAAATGCCACGCTTAGGCTTCAAGTATGCGCAGCGCCTCGGGGGCCGTCCAGCATCAGTTTCGTTTTGCTTGAAAGTGACTGAACTCCATCGAGAAGCTGGCTCTGCCCTGGCTCACCGAGCGCAGGCTCGTCGTGAAGCCAAACATGGCGACCATGGGGGCCTCGGCGTGGATCGTCTCGATCAGGGCCTTCGAGTCGGTGCCGTGGATGAGGCCGCCGCGCTGGCTCACGAGGCTCATCACCTCGCCGAGGAATTCCTTGGGGCTCATGATGTCGACCTTCATGACAGGCTCGAGCATGACGGGCCCGGCGGCCCTGCAGGCGGTGTCGAAGGCCATGTTGGCGCAGGCCTCGTAGGCGAAGGGCGTCGCGGTGAGCTCGTCGTACTCTATGCCAGTGAGCCTCACGCCCACGTCGACGGCGGGGTAGCCGAACTGGATGCCCGAGGGGAAGGCCGCGGTGAAGCCGCGCTCGACCGCGTCGAGTATCTCGTCGGGGACGCCGGAGGCCCGCACCGCCTTGACGTAGGTGTTGCCCGTGCCGCGCGGGAGGGGTTCGACGCTGATCGTGATCTGGGCAGTGTTGTCCTTGCCGCCCACGACCTTGTGGAAGCGCTCGGTGTGGGTCACGCTCTTTGTGACCGACTCGCGGTAGGTCACCTGGGGATTGCCCTGTCTCGCCGAGACCTTGAAGTCCTTGATGATCCGGGTGACGAGGACGTCGAGGTGGAGCTCGCCCATGCCCGAGATGATCATCTGCCCCGTCTCCTCGTTCTCGCTCGTCGTGAAGGTCGGGTCCTCCTTCGAGAGTATCGCGAGGGTCTCGTTGAGCTTCTCGCGGTCCGAGAGGGTCTTGGGCTCGATCGACACCGAGATGACGGGCTCGGGGAAGTGCATCCTCTCGAGGAGGACGGGCCAGCCCTCGCTGCCCACCGAGTCCCCGGTTTGGGCCAGCTTCATGCCCACGATGACGGCTATGTCCCCGGCAACCACCTCGTCCAGGGGCTCCGACTTGTTGGCGTGCATGCGCAAGAGCCGCGTTATGCGCTCCCGCTTCTTCTTCGCCACGTTCCAGACCGTGCTGGCGTTCTTGAGCCTCCCTGAGTACATGCGCACATAGCAAAGGGGGCCGGCCTCCCTGTCGTACTGGACCTTGAAGACCAGGCCCAGGGGGTTACCCTCGGGATCGCAGACGACCTCGATCTCCTCCTCCTTCTTGACGTGGTGGCCCTTGGCGGCCGGGACCTCGTCGGGGGAGGGGAGGAAGTCGACGACCGCGTCGATCAGGGGCTGGACCCCGATGTTGCGCCTGCTCGCCCCGCAGAAGGTGGGCACGAGGCGCCTGGACATGCAGGCGGCGCGCAGCTCCCTGCGCACGAGCTCGGGCGGCACAGCTGCACCCTCGAGGTAGAGCCCCGTGATCTCGTCGGACTCTGCGGAGAGGGCGTCGATGAGCTCGTCCCGCCTCGACTTGGCCTCAGATGCCAAGGCCCCCGAGACCGGGCTGCGGAACATCTCGTGCCCGTCCTCCGACCAGCGGACCTCCTCCATGGTGACGAGGTCGACCACACCCTCGAAGGAGGACTCGCGGCCGATCGGGAAGGAGACCGCGACGGGTTTCGCCCCGAGCTTCTTGCGCATGTCCTCGAGGACGGCGTCGAAGTCGGCTCCCATCCTGTCCATCTTGTTTATGTAGGCGATCCGGGGCACGTGGTAGCGGTCGGCCTGGTGCCAGACCGTCTCGGACTGGGGCTCGACCCCGCCGACAGCGCAGAAGACCGCGACAGCCCCGTCAAGGACTCGCAGGCTGCGCTCGACCTCGGCCGTGAAGTCGACGTGGCCGGGCGTGTCGATGATGTTTATCTGGTGGCCGCGCCACATCGTCGTGGTGGCGGCGCTGGTGATCGTGATCCCCCGCTCCTGCTCCTGCTCCATCCAGTCCATCGTGGCCTCGCCGTCGTCGACCTCGCCGATCTTGTAGGTCTTGCCCGAGTAATAAAGGATGCGCTCGGTTGTCGTGGTCTTGCCGGCGTCGATGTGGGCCATGATGCCAATGTTGCGTATCTCGCGCAGATTCATGGGAGCTCCGGGGCTTAAGGCGTTAGTACCTGCGAATATATACGAGAAACCGCAGGTTTTGCAAGGCGAAGGGGGGAGCGCGGCCGTCCAGGTCAGCGGGCGCTGTGCATCAAATGCGCTGGGCTCTCGCTTTCAAAGCATGGGACCCCGCCTTCGGGAAGACGCAGGCTCGCTGGTCTTCGATCCTGCGGCGCCTCGGCTGCGGTGGGCTCCGCTACCCCCACACTTGCTGGGAAGCGACAATTGCCAGCCTGTCGCCGCGCCGGATACAATGGGCTGCCGGACTCTAGCGACGACCTTATCGTCTCGAACTGCGTGATCAATCTCGCCGCCGACAAGGATGCCGTCTTCGCCGAGGCCTTCAGGGTGCTCAAGGCCGGAGGCCTGTTCGCGGTGTCAGACATTGTCATCCACGGCGGCCTCCCCGAGGCTCTGTCCGGCGACGAGGGTTTCCGCCGCGAGGTGTCCTCATGGGCGGGTTGTATCGCCGGAGCCCTCTCCGATGCAGAGTACCAAGACGGGCTCTCCCGCGCCGGATTCGCCGACATCGAGCTCGAGATCACGCGGCGCTACTCGGCCCGGGACCTCCAGGTCGATCTGCCTGCCGGCCTGGACGGACCGCCTGGGCGAGGCGGCGGTGGACGATATTGTCGGCCGTTTCGCGAGCAGCTTTGTTCGGGCGCGGAAGCCGGGTAGCGGCGCGTTCTGATCCACGCGCCCCCAGGTCCATGCGCGAGCCGGGGGGCGCGGCCTTCTAGAAGAAGTGGAGGAACTCGATCCGCGCGCCGGCTTTCCGTATATTTGTGCCATGATGATCGACTTCCTCTATTTCGAGGGCTGTCCCAATTCTGATGCGAGCCTCGCCAAGCTCCGCGCCGCCCTCGATGAGCTCCGCGCCGGCGCCGAGCCTCGGCTCGTCCTGGTCTCCTCGCGGGAGGAGGCGGCCAGGCTCGGCTTCCTCGGCTCGCCCTCGGTCAGGGTCGACGGCCACGATCTTGCCACGGGCGAGGCGGGAGGCGAGACGGCATTCTCCTGCCGTGTGTACAAGATCGAGGGCCGCAGGACAGGCCTCCTCACGAAGGCCTACATCCTGGAGCGGCTGCGCTCCCTCGTCTAGGGCCGGGCCTGGTCAGAACCGGACTATGGCCGTCGTGCCCTGGCCATCGGCGAAGCTGAGGCTTCCGCCGATCTCGCCAGCGAGGAGCCCGACTATGCGCAGGCCCAGGCTCTTCACGCTTTTCGCCTCGAAGCCCGGTGGCAGGCCGGGCCCGTCATCGCTGACGCTGAGCTCGGCGCCCTGGTCAGTCCTGGACAGCCTGACGCTGATCCTCCCCGGCTCGCCGGGGCGATGGGCGTACTTGAGGGCATTGGTGAAGAGCTCGTTGAGGATCAGGCCGATGGAGACCGTCTTTGTCTGATCGCAGCCCAGGCCCTCGAGCTCCTTTTCGATCATCAGATCCCTGTCCACGGCGTAGGTAGCCACGAGCAGGTCGATGAGGTCGGCGAGGTAGACGTCGAGTTCCACGCAGGCACCGTCGGCCGCACCCGAGAGCTTGTCGTAGATCATCGAGACGCAGCTCACCCTGTCCACGGCCTCCTGGAAGACGTGCCGCGAGCGCTCGTCCTCGAGGTCAGCGATGTTCAGGCTGAGGAAGGCCGACACGATGCCGAGGCTGTTCTTCACGCGGTGCTGCAGCTCCTTGTACAGGGTCTCCTTCTCGGCCACCGAGTTCGACAGAAGTCGCTCTGTCCTCTGCCGCTCGGCTATGGACCTCTCCAGCTGGAGCTTGCCGAAGCTCAGGCTGGACACGAACTGGGTGACGCGCACGAGGAAATCCATGAGGAGGCCGATCCTCTCCTGGCTTAAGCGGGGCACCTTCCTCAGGGCATCGAGGTAGGCCTCCTTGTCGAAGGAAAAACGCTCGGCCTGGAGGGCGAAGGCGGCCTCGTCCACCGCGTCGTCCTCATGGAAGTATTGCCCCGAGAAGATGTTGCCCACGTGGCGGGAATCGACGTAGAGGGGGGTCACGACATCCCAGAGGCCATTCTTGCAGTGGTATTCAAGATATTCGCCGTCGCGGAGGTTCTCGTTGAGGAAGGTGTCGCTCTCGGTGCAGGCCATGGCGCTTTCGGCGCAGGTCCTATGGAACTTTGTGCAGATGTCCTGCCAGCCGGTCGCGAGGAGGACCTCTCCTTTCTTGTCGAGCAGGGCCGTGACCATGCCGGTGAGGGCCGAGAACTTCTCGAGGAGGCCCTCGAGGGGCTCGATCTCGATGATCTCGGAAAGCCTGAGCTCCTCGAGCTCCAGAGCGGGCTCGACGATGGTCTTGAGCCTTTGCTGGACCTTCGCCTCGCTCTCCGCGAGCCTGTCCAGTATGGCCTGGCGCTCGGTGATGTCGCGCCCGATGCCGAGGACGCCCACGAGGCCGCCCTGGTCGTCGACCATGGGGGTCTTGATGGTGTCCAGGAAGGCCCGATGGCCGTCCGAGTAGGTGATCCACTCCTCGTTGCTGTGGGGTCCCTGGTAGGCGATGGCCTCCAGGTCCTTTCCCCTGAAGAAGTCGGCCTCGGCCCTTGGCAGGAAGTCGTAGTCTGTCCTCCCGACGATATCCGCCTCGCTGGCGCCGAAGAAACGCTCGAAGGCGGGGTTGCACGCGAGGTAGACCCCCTCGGTATCCTTGAGCCAGACGAGGTCGGGGATGGTCTTGAGAAGGGTCGCGAGTCTCGCCTCGCCCCTGCGGAGCTCCTCGTGGGCACGGAAGAGCTCGAAGGCCATCTCTATCGAGGACTGGAGCACGAAGTTGCCGGAATTCTTGACGACATAGCCATACCTCGTGATGCCCCTCACCTTGTCGACTGTCTCGCGCTCGGCGTGGGAGCTCAGGAAGACAATGGGCAGGTTGCGCTGGGCGAGGATGCGGCGGGCGGCCTGGGTGCCGTCCATGCCCTGTCCCAGGTCGATGTCCATGAGGACAAGGTCGATGCTCTTTCCCTGGGCCAGGCTGAGCTCGACCGCGGCCTCTCCCGTCCTGGCGACCTCGACATCATAGCCGAAGCGCTCGATGGCCCTGGCCTCGGCGAGGGAGATGATGGCTTCGTCCTCTACGAGCAAGATGGTTTGCGGCATTGTCCCGAAAGTACTGACAAAGGCCCGATTTCCGAAAATGTCCCAGTGGTTCCTCGCATCGACTGCGCTTTTCATGAAGGCTTTGCAAGACTTCCCCAAAATGCTAGACTCCGTCCCATGTCTACCGTTGAACTACTTGCCCCCGCCGGCAACAGCGAGGCCCTCGATGCGGCCTTCGGCGAAGGGGCTGATTCCGTATATCTCGGCCTTCGCAGCTTCAATGCCCGCATGCGCACGACGAACTTCGCCTTCAACCAGTTCGAGGCCGTCATCGAGCACTGCCGCAAACGGACAAAGAAAGTTTATGTCACGGTCAATACGGTCTTCGAGCAGCGCGAGGCCGACCGGATGTACCAGCTCCTCCAATACCTCGAGCGGGTGAGGCCGGACGCCCTCCTCGTCCAGGACTTCGGCGTCGTGAAGATGGCCCGCGACCACTTCCCGAAGCTCACCCTGCACGCGAGCACCCAGATGAACATCGCCTCCTCGAAGGGGGCGAACTTCCTCTCGCGCAACGGCATTAGCCGGGCCGTCCTCGCCCGCGAGCTTTCCCTCGACGAGATCAAGACGATAAGGGCGAACACCAACCTCGAGCTCGAGGTCTTCGTCCACGGCGCCCTCTGCGTGAGCGCCTCGGGCCTCTGTCTCTTCTCGAGCTACCTCGGCGGGAAGAGCGCGAACCGCGGTGTCTGCGCCCAGGCCTGCCGCCGCCTCTACGCGAACGATGTCGAGTCGGGCTACTTCTTCTCGCCCTCCGACCTCCAGCTCATAGAGTATGTGCCCGAGCTCATGGAGGCAGGCGTCGAGTCCTTCAAGATCGAGGGACGGATGAAGAGCGCCGAGTACGTCGGCACCGTCGTCTCTGCCTACCGCCATATGATCGACAACTGGAAGTACGACCGCGAGCGGGCCCTCACCAAGGCCCTGGCCATCCTCCAGTCCGACTTCGCCCGGCGCAAGACCAGCTTCTTCATTCCCGCAAAGAAGGGGGAAACCGCCGGCATCGACTACCTCGACCCCAGCCAGTCGGGCGGCACCGGCATCCGCCTTGGCAAGGTCAGGGACATACGGGTCCTCACCGACGGGCGCTTCGCCCTCATGGACAGCTACGACGGCCTCTCCGAGGGCGACTCCCTGCGGATCCACCGAGGCGACGACTCGGGCCGCTTCACCACCAAGGTGCGCGACGTCCGCGCCGTCCCCGCTGGCATGCTCGTGCGCATGGACTTAGACGTGCGCCAGAACGACGAGGTCTACCTCATCCAGAGCAGGTCGACGGGCAGGCGTTTCCAGACCGTGCTGCCGAAGGACCTCGGGCGCTTCAGACGCTTCCCGACCCACGAGATCGCCCCTCGGCCCGAGCATCCCCAGATCGAGAAGGCCGAGCTCGAGGTCCTGCCAGACGGCTTCTATGCCATGGTCAGCAAGGTGGCCGACCTCTTCCTGCTCAATGCCGCGCGCCCGGCCAAGGCCATCCTCCACTTCGACAAGCGCAATTCCGAGGCCCTGCGCCGCCACGAGAAGGAAGTCCCCTTCAAGCGCGACTCCCTGGTCCTGAGCCTCGACGCCTGGTATCCCGAGGCCGACGCCGAGTGGCTCCTCCCGGAGCTCGACTACTGGATCTCCCGGGGCCAGCGCTTCTTCATCGCCAACAACCCCGCCCACCTCAACATCCTGCGCGGGCGCAAGACGGAGCGCGGCGACAATATCGTCGTGATCGCAGGGCCCTGGCTCTACAGCTTCAACCGCTGGTCGGCCGCCTTCCTCCTCCAGGAGGGCGCCCGCTTCATCGTGCCGCCCATGGAGATATCCAAGCAGGACTTCCAGAAGCTCTCCGAGACGGTTCCCCAGGCCTCCTGGATGCCTGTGATCTTCTCCTATCCCGCCCTCTTCAGGATCAGGGCCTCCCTTGGCCAGAAATACGACTTCCGCTACTTCACCGACCGCGAGGCCGAGAGCTACGAGCTGGTGAGCGGACGCGACTATTCGGTCGTCATACCCTCGAAGCCCTACTCGATCGTGGACCGCGTGCCCTTCCTCAAG
>JANXYO010000079.1 GCA_025356015.1 Spirochaetaceae bacterium | reverse complement strand
GGCCTTGGCCTCGCTCAGGAGCCGGGGAGCGCCGTTCTGGATCTCGTCGAGCTGGGGGATATGGCGCGGATCCCCTTGTTCAGGGCCTCGCGCAGGCCCTCTGCACCGGCCTTGGTGAGCATGACGACGTTCTTCGTACCGAGTATGCCCGAGGCGGCGACTATCTTGCCGCCGAAGAATTTCCTCGACAGGTATTCCCCGACCTTCGACTCGGTCGCCGTGCCGTCGACCTCCTCCCATATCAGCTGGACCATGCCGTCGAGCTCGTTTTCGATATAGACGAGCTCGCATCCAAGGGGCGCGATCACCTGGTCGACATAGGAGCCCTTCTGGACGGCGATGCGCTTCCCGCGGAGCTCGAGCTCCCCGCCCTCGGGAGGGAGCCTCGAGCCGTGCATGAACACCCTGACCGCGAAACTCTCGTAGGGGATGGTAGGGATGACAGAGGCTTCCTTGAAGGCCGAGTTGGGCCAGCCCGCGTTGATGACGAGGTCGATGTCGCCCTTCTCGAAGGCGAGGCGGATCCTGTCCCACTCGTCGCCGACTATCTCGATCTCGAGTCCTGCGGCCGCGCTTATCCTGCGCAGCAGGTCGACGCTCACCCCGGCGGAGTTGCCCTTGTCCAGATAGACCCAGGGCGGGTAGGTGACGTCGTGGCCCACGATGATCCGGCTTCTTGTCGACCTGGGGCCAGCGGACGAGGGGGCCGAGATCTGGCTGTAGCTCCGCGCCGCCTCGGCGGCGTTGGAGGCGAGGGCGGCGAGGATCTCCTTTTCGGACTCCATGCTCGCGCTGATGTGGCTTGAGCTCGAGTTCAGGAAGCGGGTATCGGTGGCAAGCTTCGCCACGCGTGCCGCTATCTCCCCGGCGCTTTCGGACTGCTCGCGCGATAGGTCCCGCACATGGGCGATCCTCGAGACGGCCGTGGTCAGGGCCTCGGTGGAGGACCCGAGGCGCTCGGAAGAGAGCTGCACATCGGCGATTATCTCGCTCTTTATGGTCCGGAAGCTCTCAAGGGAATTGCCCGAGCTGTTGAGGCTGGCCTGGAGGGCGGCGACGCGCTCGGCCAGGGCCTGAGTGATCCGCCTCGTGTTCTCCGCGAGGTTGCGGACCTCCTTCGCGACGACAGCGAAGCCCTTGCCGTGCTCTCCTGCCCTGGCTGCCTGGATCGCGGCGTTGAGCGCGAGGAGGTTGGTCAGCTCTGATATGTCCACGATGTGAGCGATCTGCTCGAGGATGGCGGTGGCCTCGCCGCGGATGGAATCGAAGACTGCCGACACGCTAGCGAAGGTGGCCTCGAGGGCCTGCATGCTCGATTTGGTCTTGTCCATGGCGGAGAGGCTCATGACCGACTGCTCGCGCGACTCGCCAACCACCAGGTCGGCGGCCTCGAGATCGGTGAGCACCTGCCTTGAGCTGTGGCCTATGCGGTCGAGCTCGAGCGAGACCTCGGCGAGGGACCTCTCGTGGGTCTCACCCGAGTCGAGGATCTTGCCGACGAAGATGGAATTGAGGTCTGCCACCTGTCTGAGGTCGTGCAGGAAGCCTGAGAGCCGCCTCTGGAAATCCGCGAAGACGCCGATGGCATCCCTTGTCGTGGCGACCGGATCGGTTCCGGCGCGGAGCGGGCCTTCGCCCCTGGCTTCGTTTCCCATACAGGATTGTATATGGAGAATACCGAAGCGTCAAATCAATCGATGCGGGGCATTTAGTCGCGGGAGGGAGGAAGGAGCCCGGCCCTCCGCCTCGCCTCCTGGAAGGTGTCGGCGTCGGAAAGGCGCTCGATCTCATTGAGGACATCACGTCTTTGGTCCTCGGCCTGGCGCTCATTCTTGAGCAGGGAGGCGACAGTGGCCTCCTGGAAGCGGAGTGCCGAAAGATAGGCGATCGAGGCGGCCGTTGTCATGGCCTGGCGGAGGGCGAGGTTGTCGAGGGAAGGAAGGGGACTTTCGGCGGCGGGGAGGGAGCCCTGCTCATCCCGGGATTCCACCGGGAAGAGGTCGCTCGCGAGGAGGAGGTCAGCCAACCTGCTGCCTATCATGTAGAATAGGTCGGCTGCCTCGCCGATGAGGGCGGCCCCCTCGGCGTCCATCTTCGTGGCCTGGGTGGCGCGGCTCTTTATGGCGAGGAAGCGCATGTAGGGCAGGTTTGGCAGGGTCGAGAGCATCCTCCGGAGCTTTGTGGCGACGTTCTGCATCAGGGATATGCGATAGAGGAGGGCCTTGTCCTCTATGCGGTTTGCCTGGTCAGCCCCGGCATGGTCAGCCGGCCTCGCTCCTCCCTGGGCCAGGCCCTGTCTCTGAGCCTCCCTTGCCGGCGTCCCCCCGCCGAGGACCGGGATGATGATGGCCAGGAGGCGTTCCGCGAGCACCGTCGTGGTGAGGATCGCGTTGTCCTCGTCCTTTTTCCAGGAGGGGCCGCCATCGCCTGTCGATTCATAGGCAGCCCCAAGGGGGCTGTAGTCGATGTTGCCTTCCTTGTCACGCAGCACGAAGGTCCTGAGCCTGAGGCTCTTCTCGTTCTCCTCCCCGAGCTTGTCGAGCCTCTCGACGAGGAAGGCGATATGCGCGTCGATCCTGTCCTGGATCCCCTCGCTGCAGTCGAACTCGTTGACGCTCACGAGGGATCCCGCCTCGACCTTCATGAGGTCGAGGATGGAGAGGAAGCGACGGTACCTGACCATGTTGTACGCGAGGATGAAGTCCTGGAGGCAGGGTGGCGGGCCGCCGTTCTGGAGGAGCCTTCGCACCGAGGAATAGGCCTCCTCGGCATCGTGGCGGGCGTGGGAAAGCTTGGCAAGGACCTCATCGAGGGAGAGGAGCACATCGTGGAGGATCGAGTGCTCCGAGCGGAAGTACAGGAAGCCCGCCTCGAGGGGAAAGAGGCGGCGCGCCGAACCCTGCTCGAGCGGGGAGAGGTGCTGGAGGTCGAGGCCGTTCAGCTCCACGACCATCCTGTGGAGGGCCGAGAGGCGGTTGTACTCGGACTTGCGCAGGAAGCGCCAGGCTTCCCTGAGCGCCGTCTCGAGCGCCGCGAGGAGGTGGGGTACCAGCTCCCTCTTGGCGCGGTCGAGGTAGTCCCTCGCCATGAGGTCCTCGAAGGCGATGCGGAAGACGCCGGCCTTGAGGAAGACGTTGCCCTTCGCCCTCCTGCGTATCTCCACGCCCTCGCGGAGCAGGTACTGCATGAAGCTGGAGGGGGCAAGCTCGGCCTTGATGCGGGCGCGGCGGCGGGCGGCGGCGATGACGGTCTGCTTGGCGCGCTGGCCGGGCTCGGGTGGAGCGGGCGCGGGCCCGGGGTGTGCGGCCGTGGGCTTCTTCGCTTTGAGGGGCAGGGGCGCCGAATCGATCTTCTCTATCCGCCTGATCTTCTCGTCGATTGGCAGGGACTCGGCGAGGACCTGGGCCACGGCCTCGGCCCTGTCCTCGGGCCGTGGACGTCTCACGAGGGTACCGAGGCGGATGTAGTTCTGCGCCTCGTTCTCTAGAGCATCCTTCCTGTTCTGGCCCTGATCGGACATTGCCTCGCACCGCCCACAATTGCTATAGCATATAGTTTCCCATATGGCAATTGACGCGCCGGGCCCGGGGCTCTACCCTTTGGGTCGGGACGATATGAAAACTTATTTCCTTCGACACGGCATTGCGGTGGAAGAAGCGGACTGGAAGGGCGAAGAGGCCGACCGGCCCCTCAGCGCCGAGGGTGAGGCCCTCATGGAGAGGGAGGCCCTGGCGATCGCCTCGCTCGGCATCGGGCCCGATCTGATCCTGACGAGCCCCCTCGCCAGGGCCGCCCAGACGGCCAGGATAGTGGCCCGGGCCCTGGGGATCGAGGACAGGATCTGCCTCGAGCCTCGCCTCGGCCCCGGCTTCGACCTCGCCCGGCTCGCGGCCATTCTCAAGGAACGCAAGACCCTGGGCTCAATCCTCCTTGTCGGGCACGAGCCGGGCCTCAGCACGACCATAGGGGAGCTCATTGGCGGAGCCCGGGTCTCGTGCAAGAAGGGCTCCCTTGCCTGCGTCAAGCTCAAGGATCCCGGCCAGGCCCGGGGCGAGCTGTTCTGGCTCCTGCCCCCCGAGGTACTGGCCGGGATGCGAGATTGACAGCCAGGCGGGGCAGGCCCTAGGCTTGCCGCTCATGACCCGGCCCGCGGCGAGCCCTAATGAGGCCGCAGGGGCCGGAGAAACCTTCCGGCAAGGAGCCTCCATGAAGACGGGAACGATCATGGCCGCGATCGCCATGCTCACAATTATGAGGGTGGCCGCGCAGGACGCGGCTGCTCCCGACGAGGTGGCGGCGCCGTCGGTAATCACGAAGGTCGTCGTCTATGCCGACAGGGCCATCGTCACGAGGAGCCTGAGCGCCGACCTCGGTGCGGGCGAGAAGCGGCTGGTCTTTGACAATCTGCCCGAGAGGACGGAGGCGAGCAGCCTGCAGGTGAAGGGTTCGGGAAAGGCCATCCTCCAGGATACGATATTCAGGACCAAGTTCTTCTCGGCCTTCCCCGACGAGAAGATCCAGACCCTCCTTGATTCGAAGGAAGAGAAGGACGGCCAGATACAGGCGCGCAATGACGGGATCAAGCGCGCGAACAGCGAGAAGGCCGTCCTCGACAAGATCATCGCCAAGGTGACGGCCCAGGTGGAAGGCCAGACTACAGAGCTCAGTCCCGACAAATGGGTCCAGATGATGAAATTCTATCACGACAGGCTCGCCGGCCTCGACCAGGAGATCAGGGCCACCGAAAAGGAAATCAAGGGCATAAGCCTCGACCTAGGCAAGATCACCCAGGAGCTTGGCCAGCTCCAGACGGGACGGCAGAAGAAGAAGAACCAGGCCGTCGTCATACTGAGCCTCTCGGAGCCTTCGAAGGTGACCCTGACCCTGAGCTACATCGTCTACGGGCCCTCGTGGCAACCGGCCTACGATGTCCGGGTCAATTCCGAGACCAGGAGCCTCGAGCTGGCCTATAACGCCAACGTCATCCAGAACACCGGCGAGGACTGGGCGAATGTGAACCTGGCCCTCTCGACGGCGCGCCCAGAGATCGGCGGCACCCAGCCGGACCTCTCGCCCTGGTACCTGTCAGTCCTCGAGAACCGGCCGCCGCCGAGATCCGCGGCCAGGGAGGCCGCTCCCGCCGCACCCGCGATGAATCAGATGTTCGCCAGCGCCGCCGACGAGAGCAAGGCCCTCGGGTCGATGGCCGAGGCCGACATCGCCGCGCAGAACGCGGCGGTCACCAAGGGCGCCGTCGCCGTAATCTTCAACATCCCGGGCCGGGCCACGATCGTGAGTGACAACACGAACCACCGCGTCTCGATCCTCACGAAGAGCTTCGCGGCCACCTTCCGCTACTCGAGCGCGCCAAAACTATCGGCCTACGCCTACCTCAAGGCCAAGGTCGTGAACGAAACCGACTTCCCCTTCCTGCCCGGGGTGACCAAGGTCTTCCTCGACGGGAGCTTCATCGCCAATTCGCGCATGGGCAGTGTTGCGCCCGCCGAGGAGTTCTGGACCTTCCTCGGTGTCGACGAGGGCGTGAAGGTGGAATACAAGCTCCTCAAGATGTACAAGGACGAGCAGGGGGTGTTCGACAAGAAGACCCGGTATATCTACCAGTACGAGACGAAGATCACAAACAACAAGAGGATCGACGCGGAGATCGTCGTGTGGGACCAGCTCCCGATCTCGACCGACCAGAAGATCGTCGTGAAACTCATCGAGCCCAAATACACCAAGGACACCGACAGCCTGAAACGCGACAAGCAGGAATTCCTCGAATGGCTCCTGAATCTCAAGCCCCAGGAAGCCAGGACCATCGGTTTTTCGTTCTCTGTGGAATATCCACTCGGCACCAACGTCTCTGGCCTGTGAGCCCAATCCCGCCCGAAAACGTGGATACCCGCGGCACGCAGATCGCGCGTCGCGGGCAGAGCGTGTAAATCCCTTCAGGCTGAAGCGAGGTCCCTTATCAATCCTCCCAGCTCAGCCTTGCTTCCGCCGAGGCTTCAGACGCCCGGCCGGGTGCGGCAGGCGCCGGGCCAAGGGCGGCGGCCGCATTGGGATCCAGGGACTGGAGGGTCAGGAGATACTTGGCGGCGCTCCCCGGATCACCGAGATCAACGCGCGAGCGAAAGGCGCCGGAAAGCGCCACCTTGTTCTTGGGATCCCGTTTCAAGGCGCGGTCATACAGCGAGGCAGCGGTCTTGTTGTTGCCCTGCAGGTAGGAGATGTTCCCGAGATTTACGAGGGCCGGCGTGTACTCGTCCTTCTTGAGGATCTTCTCGAACTCCCCCTGCGCCTCCAGGTATCTCCCGTAGCGAGCATAGAGGATGCCCAGACGGTTGACCTCCTTCGCTCCCGAGCCCGAGCGTTTGATGGCATCCTGAAGGCTGGCGACCTGGGGGATGAGCTCGTCGGAGACATAGCGCTCGAACTCCCCGCGGTATGAGACCAGGATCGCGGAGGCTTGGGGGAAGGTGAAGGTGGGCGGGTCTTCGCGCAGTCCCACTGCTTCGTAAGCCTGCCAGGCGCTCCTGATCGGAATGAGCTTGGCGGCCTTGCCGGCCAGGCGCCATTGATTCGCGCCCTAGGCCCAGGCGGCCGAGAAGCCCTTCGAGAAAAGGGTAGCCTCAACCGGCACGAAGACCTTTCCGCTATCGATGATATAGCGATCCGGGCGGGAGGTCATGCGATCGATCTCCTCGGGGCTGGAGCTTAGGGCGAAGGCAACGAAGATATGGCCGGGGACCGTGATGAATGCGGCCTCGATGCCTATCGATTCGAGCAGGGACGCGTAAAGGATCGAGAGGTCGTCGCAATCCCCGGATTTGTAGCCAAGAGTCTGGCGCGGGAACTGCAGATAATCTATGGCGCTCCCGGTCTTTGAAAAATCCGCATACGAGGAACTGGGGTCGATGACATATTTCATGCCGTATAGCCCGAGGGACTGATAGAGTCCCATCGCGATCTGGAGTTCGAGATCTCCGCCAACCGACTTGCGATCCCTCACACCTGCGGCTACTGCTTTTGAAAGTGCCAGGATGGCCGGATCCCTGGCGGTCACGAAGGACGCGGCGCGCCTGTCGTCATCCCAGGTCATGGCGTTTCGGTCGAGCACCCTGAGTGTCTCAACCCGCATGACGCTCCTGGTCCCGTCGGCGAGATCATAGCTCACCGTTATCTCGGCCGCGACCTTGGTGCTTTCAGTCACGCTCAGGACCTTGTCATCCAGGAGGGCGGTGACCGGCACTTCCTTGGACTCGCCGGGGGCGAGGGAGGCAAGCTCAGCGAAGACCCTGGGTGTATCCATGAAGTCCCTGATCAGGATGCTGGCGCGGACATTATTGATTGTCCGTTTTTCCTTGTTGACCAGCACAAGGCTGCCTGCTGGATTGCTGTCATACCATTTGAAGAATACCGGGAAGATGGGCTGGAACCGAGGGTTTTCGATCTGGAGCAGGGGCTTCATGCTCGTCGCAGCGGCGCCGAGGGCGAAGCTGGCGACCATGTTCACCCCGAGGCCCGAGTAGGCGGGTTCGGGTTTGGCGAAGAATATCGTGCCCGTCGCGCCGAGGCCGAGGCTGAGCGCCGGGCTCACCGGGATCCTCAGGCCAAGGTCGAGGGCGGCGCTGGCATCCAGGGCCTGCGCGCCGTTGTAGGACCCAAAATAGGCCCCGCCCCGTAGGTCGGCGTTGAGGAGGCCGAGCTTGCCGAGCGCGAGCTGGTAGCCACCGCCCCCGCTGAGGGAGAGCAGGGAGAGGCGGGAATCGGCCTGAGAGTTGATCGAGCGGTAGCCTGCACCGCCAAGAAGGCGCAGGCCCGACTTGTCCCCCGGGCCGTAGACCGCCAGCAGCTCGGCGCCGGCCCCGTTGGTGAAAAGGTCGGCGCTCCCTGCCAGGGGCAGCTCGAAGGCGGGCATCACCGAAATGCAAAGGCCCTGGGAAGTGGCGAGCGCGGCGCCGAGGGCGAGAAAGACCAGGGCTATGAATGGCGACTTTTTCATTGCGGTGCTCCTACATCCCGTCGTAGTGGAAGGTGAATTGGAGGTTGTATTTCCTGGCATTCCCGTAGCTGCCGGAATTCTCGTAGACCAGGATCACGATATCATCCCCCTCGACGAGCCCGCTGATGTCGTAGTCGTACTGCTTGTCGTAGCCGAGACTCGTTATGGTTGACTTTATGGGCAGGGCCACACCCAGTGAACTCGCATACAGGATGATGTTCTCCGGCCCGCCCGTGGCGGGCGTGGTTCCGGCCGCTTCGTCGTTTGTCAGAAGCACGCGGATCTTCACCGAGGCCGAATCGATGGGGGCGTAGATCAGGTAGTAGTCGACCCCGTCGAGGAGGGCGAGGCCGCTGTGGGCCGCGCTCGGGACCACGAGATCCTGCTCGTAGACCTGGTCGGCGACCATGTCCCACTGGTTGTACTTGTAGGGGTCGGATCGGTATCGGACGATCCTCGACCCAAGATCGTAGGCCATTCCCGAGCTCTCGTTCCCGCCAGTGCCTTCCCAGATGTCACGCTCTACTGTGAAATAGGTGGTCGCTGTGGGGAAGTTGAGCTGCGTGCCGATGCTGCGGCCCGCCAGATCCTTGACCCCACTCTTCACGACAATGTTGTAGTCGTAGCCGTATTCCAGATCGGCGGTGGGATTCAAGGTGACCGAGGTCGCGGTGGAGCTTATCGCGGCCTCCAGGGGGGCACCTTTCTTGGACATGAGGTAGACATTGGCAGCCGTGAACGTGGTCTGGTCCATGTTCTCGCTGAAGTTCACGGTGACATTCGTCGATTTCGACTGGTTGGCGGCCGGGCTCGTCGGGGTATAGGAGACGATGCTGGGGTTGGCCGTGTCGAGGATGATCGTGTCGCTATAGGCGCCTGAGGAATTGCTCGACCCATCCCTGAACCGGATATAGACGATCTTGTTGCCATCGCCGCTGCTCAGGGTCCAGGGCAGGCTCGTCGCATAGGGCTGCCAGTTCCCGGTGAATGCGTTGCTGTCGTTCAGCACTTCCATGTGGGTTACAGTCCCACCACCTGTGTCGGTAGCGGCTATGTTCAAGGTGACGCCGGTGGCCGTGGCGTAGGCGGCGGCCGCGTTGATGCTCACCGAGCCGGTGGGCGCGAGGGTGTCGGGCGCGGCCTTGGTGCCCTTGAGGCTGAAGACTACCGAGGCGTCGTTGCTTGCATTGGAGCCCATCGTCACCGTCGCAGTGTAGTTTGTGGCCGAGCCGGTGGGATGAAAGGCCAGGGTCATAGATGTGCTGGCCCCGGCAGCCACCGAGCTGTTGGAGAGGGAGACAAGGCTAAAGCCATCGGTGGAGCTCTCGGGAGCGACCAGGGGGGTGTCGAGGAGGAGGCTTCCCGTCCCCGTGTTCTTGATCTGGAAGCTGACCGCGATCGTCGCGCCTTGGGGAAGGCTGCCCCAGTCGACGACCGAGCTGTCTGCAATCGCCGTCGATCCGCGCAGGATCTCTATCGCAGGGCTGATGTTCTGCTTTTGCTTGACGTCCTTGATCACTTCCCCGATCAGAGCCTCGGAGCAGCTCATCGCCAGGAAAGAAGCCGCGAGGGCAAGAATCGCCAGAGAGGTCTTCAAACCGGTCTTTGTCCTGTCCATCATGACCTGCCTTGCATGTGCTATGGTCTCGCAGGCCCAAGGGGCTGCGTGCCTGTTCTTGAGTCTCGGTCTATCTTCGGGAAAGAGATGACAAGCTGTCGCCTAACTTTCTTGCCTCGGGCACTCCGCTGCCCACATTAAGGGAATTGTAACTCACTGTCGATCAAAAAACGGGGCTTGGCCGAAAAAACCGGATCGGGAATTTCGCAGTCGCCCTGACCCGATCTGCCCCCTTTTTGCGTACCTTGATGAGGATGGACAGCAAAGAGGCCCTCATTAGGGCGATCGAAAGGGCCACCAGTGAGTTCGCGGGTCTCGACGAGGCCCAGAGCAGTAGGATAGCCGGAGCCGCTCCGCTCATCGTCTTCGCCTGCGGCTCGACGGCCTTGGGGCTCTCCTCGGCGGCGCGCGATCTGCACGGAGCCCCGATCCGGGTGATCTCCGATGCCGCAGAGCCTGGGCCCCGCCCAGTGGCTCCGGAGACGGGAGGGCTCGCCCTCGGGGTGAGCATTTCCGGCTCCTCGGCGGAGGTGGGCGACTTCCTGCGCCGCAGGTCCGAGGAAAGCGTGGAGGTCATCTACGCGAGCAGGGCGCTGGCTCCGGGCCGGGGCATCGCGCGGCTCGGCCTCGATCTTGGAGGGATCCCACGCCGCTACCTCCCCCTCGCCGCCTGCCTACTCCTGCACCGCCTCCGGGGCTCGGCCTTTGGTGCCCTTTTGCCGGGCGCGTTGCGCGCCACAGTGGGTCGTCCCATGGCAGGCCTTTGGGCGGCGATCGCGGCCGCCTACCGCTCTGGTCTCCTGCCCGTCTTCGTCTCAGGCGATGAGCCCCTCCTGGCTTCGGTCCTCTCGGCGCAGTACATGGAGTTCCTCAAGCGCCCGGCCTTCCACCTCAGTTTCCCCTCCTGGACCCACGACTTCCTGTGGTCCCTCGCGCCCGCCGATGCCGAGCGGCTCATGTTCCTGCAGTTCCGTCCGCGCGAGGATCTCGCCGACGGCCGTTTCTCGAAGGCCTGCTCGCGCATCGAGTCCCTGGGGATCCAGCAGGTCGTGCTGGATCCGGTCCAGAGCCGCCTCGGCGAATACCCGGCGAGCTCTCTCTTCGCGGAGCTCCTTCTCCTCTTCCACGAGCTGGCCATTGGCGCTGGTCTTGATCCCGGGGCCGAGGTGTCTTTCTGATGACCGGCCCGGGCCCCTGCGATATGACCATAGTGATACCCGTCCGCGGCGATCCCCTCCTGCCGAGGGCAGTCGCGTCGACACCGCCCGAGGCCGAGGTGATCGTGGCGATGACGGCTGCGCCCCCTGAGGCAGTGGCGGCGGCGAGCCGCCTAGCACAGGGGCGGAACCTGAGGATAGAAGTGACGAGCACAGCGGGCATGTCGGCGGGGGTCAACCTCGGGGCGAGGCTCGCAACGAACGAGAAGGTCGTGATCCTCGACTCTGACTGCCGCCTTATGCCGGGGGCCCTCGAAGCGTATTCGAGGGCCCTCGAGGCCCACGCTTTTGTCAGGGGCGTGACCATGGTCGAGAGGGCGGGCTACTGGAGCCGGATGGCAGCCCTCGGCACAGAGAACCTCAACAGGGCCTTCGAGACAAGGACGCGTTTCTTCGGACCCTCGATAGCCTTCAGGAAGGCCGATTTCCTGGCCATGGGCGGCTATGACGAGTCGATGCTCTACGGATCCTGCGACCACGAGTTCGCGCTCAGGCTGGAAGAGGCGGGGATCGACGCGTGCTTCGAAAGGGAGGCCGTGGTCCTCCACCAGGCCCTGAGCTTCAGGATCGACACCCGCTCCCACCTCGGCTACGGCCGGGGGATGCGCCAGATCGACGCGAGCCGGGGGGGGCGCTACGGGCTCTCCTACTGCCTGCTTCGCCTCGATCCCCGGGAATTGCGCAGGAAGGCCGTGGAAAGGGGGCCCATGTCGGTCCTCAGGTCCATCCTCCTCGGCCTCCTGATGCTGCGCGGCTACCTGAAGGAGTCGGCGAGCAGTGTCTCGAAGCTTGTTGGTCCCAGTTCCTGATGTTCGCCGAGCCGGGATTATGATAGGATCGATCGGCTTTTTCCAACCCGAGAACCCTACGAGGCAAGCATGAAACTTGGCACCAGGCTCAGCCTGGCATTTCTGGCCGTCGCGCTTGTAGCTGCGGCCATCGGCGCGATCGGCGCCGTGAACATGAGACTGATGAGCCAGGCCGACGCACGGCTGTTCAAGCTGGCGATTGAGCCACTCGCCCAACTCTCGAGGATCGGCCAGGCCTACCAGCGGCTGCGGCTGGGTGTCGCCACGATCCTGGACGATACCGACCCGGCCAAGGCCAGGGCCGATGCGGCGGAATGCGCCGTCCTGGCCACGCTCATCGCCGACAACCTCGATCTCTTTAAGCGCACGATCGTCGGCGAGGCCGAGCGGTCGAACTACAACCAGATGAAGGCCCTCCTTGACGGCTATCTCGCCAAGGTCCAGCCGATCACCTCCCTTGGCCTCCTTGGCAGGCAGACCGAGGAGCGGGCCCTGATCGAGGGCCCCCTGCGGGCGAACGCCGATGCCCTGAATCCCCTTCTCGAGGCAGCCACCAGGATCAGGGTGGAGGGGGCTGGCCAGGACCTGGCCGGCAACATCGGGCTCTTCGAGGATTCCCTCAGGGCCACGGTGATCCTCACCCTCCTGGGCATATTCGCCGCCCTCCTCACCTGTCTCCTCCTCACTAGGTCGGTCGCGGGCCAGCTCGGCACCGAGCCGGAGGCGATCCGGCGTATCGCCGGGAAGATGGCGGCCGGCGACCTGGCGATCGACTTCGATTCGAGGCTCAAGGCCGTCGGGGCCTTCGCGGAGATCCAGACCTTGGTGGGCATGCTCACCGAGGTGGTCGGCGGGATCCAGTCGGCGACCAAGGGCGTGGACGAGGGCAGCGTCCTGATCAGCCAGACCGCCCAGAACCTTTCGCAGGGGGCCTCGGAGCAGGCTGCGAGCGCCGAGGAGGTCTCGGCCTCGGTCGAGCAGATGACGGCCAGCATCAGGCAGAACACCGAAAACACGCTCGCGACCGAAAAGATCGCCCGCAAGGCCGCCCTGGACGCGGCCGAGGGAGGGTCTGCCGTGGCCGGTACCCTCCGGGCGATGAAGGAGATAGCGGCGAGAATCCGGGTCATCGAGGAGATAGCCAGACAGACGAACCTCCTCGCCCTCAACGCGGCCATCGAGGCTGCGCGTGCGGGCGAGTCGGGGAAGGGCTTCGCCGTCGTCGCCTCCGAGGTGCGCAAGCTCGCTGAGCGGTCGCAGGAGGCCGCGAAGGACATCTCGGTGCTCTCGGCCAGCTCGGTCGAGGTGGCCGAGCTGGCGGGCCGCCTCATCGACAGGATCGTCCCCGACATCCAGAGGACTGCCGAGCTCATGCAGGAGGTCGCCTCGGCGAGCAGGCAGCAGAACGAGGGCGCCGAGCAGGTGACCAGGGCGATCGCCCAGCTGGACACCGTGATCCAGTCGAACGCGGCGGCCTCGGAGGAGCTCGCCTCTTCCTCGGAGGAGCTCTCCGGCCAGGCAAATTCCCTCCTCCAGGCGGTCTCATTTTTCAGGCTCGCATCGAAACGGGCCCGCTCCGGCGGGGGCGGAGAGCTCGATCTGGGCGGCTTTCTCGACCACGCGGTCATGGCCCACGCGAAATGGAAGTCGAGCCTCGGCGCCCTCATCGACCAGGGCACGAGCCTGGACAGGGGCAGGGCCGTTTCGGACGAGGCATGCGATCTGGGGAAGTGGATGAAGGCTGAGGGGGCGAAGATGGCCGGGTTCGAGGAGTTCAAGGGCCTCGGGCGGGAGCACCGGCGCTTCCACGCCTCGGTCGCGGGGGTGATCGACCTGGTGGGGGCGGGGAAGCGGGAGGAGGCCAAGGCCGAGCTCAGGGATGGAGAGTTCTATCGGGCCTCTCGGGACACCGTCAACGCGATCGTGAGGCTCAAGGCCGCCCTGGAGCGCGGGGAGGGCCGGAGCTAGTCCCCGGTTTCAGGCTCCCCGGCATCGGCTTCGGCAAGGGCCTTCCTGCGTATCTCCGCCACCGCCCTTGCGAGGATGCAGGCTTTCGCGTAGCGATCCGCGTCGTCCATGACGATGCGGATGCCCCAGCCCTCCTTGGCCTTGTCGGCGGCGAGCAGGTCCCCGAGGCTGCCGGCAAGGCCAGGGTCGGCGCGCAAGGACTGTAGCTCGAGCTCCCTGATGGCCATGCCGATGCGGAAACTCGAGGCGGCGACGGTGAGCTCGAAAAGGGTCTTGGCCCCGTCGTGCACCTTAAGCTTCCAGCCATACTTCTTGCCATAATGCTTCCACTCCTGCTCGAAGCCGCTCGCGGCCTCCAGGATGCCTTCGTACCAGTCGTACTTCTCCCCCAGGGCCGTCCTGATGGAGGCGGCGTCGGGCTGCTTTTCAAGCTCAAGAAAATAGTTGTCACTCACGGTGCGAGCATCATAGCGCGCTGTCCGCCTTTGTTGATACCGGTCGGCGTCGACCTGTATCATGGATACCACTGGAGGTGGACCATGCAGGAAGCCACGCGGATCGAGAGAGACTCCATGGGAAGTATGTCTGTCCCCGTCGATGCCCTCTGGGGGGCATCGACGCAGAGGGCTGTCGAGAACTTCCCCATTTCGGGCTACCGCTTCTCCCGGCCCTTCCTGCGCGCCCTGGGCCTGGTAAAGCTCTGCTCGGCCAGGACCAACCGGGATTTCGGCCTCCTCTCGGCCGCGAAGGCCGAGGCCATCGAGAGGGCCGCGTCTGAGCTGGACGAGGGGGACCTCGACGCCCACTTCGTCCTCGACGTGTTCCAGACCGGATCGGGCACGAGCACGAACACGAACGCGAACGAGGTCATCGCCCATCGCGCGGCCCAGCTCGTGCCTGCCGTCTCGGTCCACCCCAACGACGAGGTCAACCTCTCGCAGAGCTCCAACGACGTCATTCCCACTGCAATGCATGTCGCGGCAGCCATGGAATTGAAGGCTTCCCTGATTCCCGCCCTGGGGCAGCTCTCGCGGCGGCTCTCGGAAAAGGCCCTCGCCTTTGACACGGTCATCAAGATCGGGCGGACCCATCTCCAGGACGCCACGCCCATAAGGCTTGGCCAGGAGTTCTCGGGCTACGCAGCCCAGGCAAGCCATGCGGCGGCCCGGGCCCTCAGGGCCATAGCCGCCCTGAGGGAACTTCCCATTGGCGGCACCGCTGTCGGGACGGGGCTCAATGCGCCCGAGGGTTTCGGTGCCGCTGTCGCGGCCCTGCTGTCGAAGGAGACCGGCATCGACTTTGTCGAGGCCGAGAACCACTTCGAGGCCCAGGGAGCCAAGGACGCCTTCGTCGAGGCCTCGGGCCTCGTGAGGGCGGTCGCCGTGGGCCTGTCGAAGGTGGCCAACGACATCCGCCACCTGGCCTCGGGACCCCGCTGCGGCATCGGGGAGATCGTTCTTCCCCCGACCCAGCCCGGCTCCTCCATCATGCCGGGCAAGGTCAATCCTGTGATGTGCGAGATGCTGATGCAGGTCTGCGCCCAGGCTGTCGGGGCCGACGCCGCGGTCGCCCAGGCTGCGCTCGGCCTTGGCAGCTACGAACTCCATGTCGGCATGCCCGTGATGGCCCACAACCTCCTCGAGGCCATCCGCCTCCTCTCCAATGCCACAGTGGTGTTCGCGGAGCGCTGCGTGGCCGGCATCGAGGCCGACAGCGAGCGAGCCGGGGCCCTTGTCGAGCGCAGCCTCGCGATGTGCACGGCCCTGGTCCCCGAGATCGGCTACGACAGGGCTGCTGCCCTGGCGGGGAGGGCGATGGAGAGCGGAAGGACGATACGGGAATTGGCGATCGAGGAGGGCATCCTCCCGAGCGAGCGCATCTCTGCCCTCCTCGACCCGCGATCGATGACCTAGGGGGCGGGCAGGCTGTGAATTTTCATTGACCCCGGCGCGCCGGAGGACTAGCTTGGTATCTGTATGGTGTACGCGAAAGGAGGTTGACGGATGGAAGTCGCGAGCTCACAGGTCCTGCCGGTGGTTCAGCACATCAAGTTCCTCATCTTCGACTGGTCGGTCCCCAACCTGATCATGGGCGGCATTTCGATCGTCCTCTTCTTCCTTGCGGCCTGGGCGAGGCTCCCGTGGTGGATAGAGCACTCCCGCGACCGCAAGAAGAAGGAGGGCGGCAAATGAACGTCACCGAGAATCTCAAGTCCTACCTAAAGGACAAGTTGACCCTGGACGACCTGCTCCCGACCAAGCTGCCGGTCTACCTCAATTCGGTCGCCTACCTCTTCGGGGTTTTCAGCCTCTGCTCCCTCTTCATCCTGATCATCACCGGCCTCACAATGGCGATCTTCGGGCCCCTGTGGTACCATGTCTCAGGCACCGGGAAGCTTTTCAACAGCTTCCATTACTGGGCTGTCCAGCTCCTCTTCCTCTTCATGCTCCTCCACCTTGCGACCAAGTACTTCCTCGGAGCCTTCCGTGACGGCAGGTGGAAGACCTGGATGGTCGGCGCCCTCATCCTCGGGGCTTCGATCTTCACCGCCTTCACCGGCTATCTCTCGGCGGCCAACTGGTCGGCCCAGTGGCACGCGGTCGAGGCCAAGGACGCCATGAACGCGATGGGCATCGGAGGATTCTTCTTCACGACCAATTACACCCAGGTCCTCAGCCTCCACGTCGCCTTCTTCCCGGCGGCCGTGGGACTCCTGGTCGTGATCCACATCCTCTTCATAAGGCATGAGGGGCCGGTGAAGCCCTATCCGCTCAGGGGAGGAAAAACCAAATGAGCAGGACATCAGACGAATACCTGCGCGACGTGCCGATGAAGAGCTACGACCTGGTGCGCGAGGGCCTCATTGCCCTGGCCTTTGTCGCTGTGCTGGTTGTCGCCCTCGCCCTCATCTTCAAGTCGCCCAACGCCCCCACCATTAGGGGCGAGGACGTGGCCAAGAACCACCCCCTCGACTACCTTAAGACCTCGACCGACTTCCTCACCGGAGAGAGCGCCCTCGAGAGCTATGGGCCCCCCTACAACGAATCCCGGGAGAACGTCCAGAAGGTCCTCGGCCTTGCGCCGGCCAACATCCTCGGCGTGACCAAGTTGATCGAGGCCCAGAAGGACTTCGTGCTCGGACCGCTTGAGAGGGTAGCGATCCTCAACAAGGACGTGGCCTCGGCGCTCACTGTGTGGAAGGCGGCCAAGGAGGAGCAGCAGAAGGCCTGGACCAAGGCCTACAGCGAGGCCCTGGACAAGGCCGAGGAGGCCAGTGGCGAGGTGAAGGTCGCCGCCGGCGACTACGGCCCCGTGCCGGTCATGATGTTCGGCATGCTCGCCCTGGGCCGCGCCGGCCTCCTCGAGGGGGCCTTGAGCGTGAGCGACACCCTGCCCTACACCCTGGACAACACCAAGGCGATGCTCTTCTTCCAGGAGGGGCCCGACAGCGACTTCGCGGAGAGCGTGGACATGCTCGGGAACCAGTGGGGCATCACGCACGAGGTAGGCAACCTTCCCGGCCCCTGGTGGCTCTGGCCCTACGCCATCTGGTACCAGATCCCGCCCCTGAACGAGTCGCCGAACGCCGACGCGATAGTCGGCTCCCTCATGCTCCTCTTCTTCCTCCTCCTCCTGTTCGCGCCCTTCATCCCCGTGATCAAGCACATCCCCAGGTGGATTCCGATCTACAGGATCATCTGGAGGGACTGGTACGCGAAGCAGGAAGGCCGCTCGGGCAAGTAGCCGGGGCCCCGGGGCAGTCATCGCCGGATGCATCCCTGGAAGGGGCATCCGGCGCTTTCACCTCGGTTCAGAGCCTGTCGATGAAACCGGTCTCAAGGAAGATCTCTGTGGCGATCTTTTTCCGCTCCTCGGGATGGAGGATCATGCGCATCAGCATTTCGATGGCCGTGAAGCCAATCTCCGAAGTGGGCTGGGTTATGACCGAGATCGGGAATTTGAGGTAGTCGAGCCACTTGTTGTCGTCGTAGGTCACGATCTTGATCTGGTCGGGTATGCGTATGCCCATCTCCTCGAGGCTGCCGATCAGCTGGTAGCAGACATCCGAGGTCGCACAGATCACCCCGTCTGGATGGACCGTCTCCACAAACTCGCGGATGCGCTTGTTGGAATCCTCGTGCCTGTAGTTGAGCTTGAGCACCTGGGGATGGCAGTCCGGCAGGACCTGGCTAAGGCAATCGCGGTAGCCGATGGCCCTCTGGTGGACGGTGTATACGGTCTCTGGGTAGCCGATGAAGCCGATGTTCCTGCAGCCCTTCGAGGCCAGGTACCTTGTCCCGAGCTGGCCGCTCTCGAAGTTGTTGATCCCCACGAAGACCTTGTCGTGCTTCGCGTACTTCCTGTCCACGAAAACCACCGGGATCTGGGCATCCCTGATCTCCTTTGGGTACTTCTCCGAGTTGATCGGGGAGATGATGAGGCCGCCCACGCCCCGGTCGAGGATGTTCCTGATGTTGCGCTTCTCCTTCTCGACATCGTCCTCCGAATCACAGACGAGGATGGAGAAGCGCTGCTCCGAGGCGTAGGTCTCGATCGCCTTGACGATGGAGATGTAGTAGTCCTCGGTGATGTCGGCGACGATGAGGCCTATGAGGCTCGAGACCTTGGGCTTGGCCTTCGGCTTCTTGATGTCGTAGTTCATCTCTTCGAGGATCCCAAGCACGAGTTCCCGGGTCTCCTGCTTGACGTACCTCGTCTTGTTGATCACGTGGGAGACCGTCGTGATCGAGACCCCGGCCCTGTGGGCTATGTCCTCAAGTCGAACCAGTTTGTTCTGCATGTTGCTTCCAGGAATGCATGAATAGTGGCTGGCTCTCCCTAGGGGCCGGTCGCGCCATCCTATTCGCCTCTCGAGCCACGAGTCAAGCGAAAGGGAAGGACGCGAAAGCCGGGAGGGCCTTACTTGGCGACCCCTTTGACCAGGATGCTCGTCCTCCGGTTCTTGGTCCAGATGTCGTAGATGACGGCGAGGGCTATGATTGCGCCCCGGGCTATCTGCTGGGTGTAGGAGTTCACGTTCGCCAGGTTCATGATGTTGTTGAGGAAGCCGACGATGAAGGCGCCAACCACCGTTCCGCCCGCAGTTCCGATGCCGCCGGAGAAGCTCGTCCCGCCGATGATCGAGGAAGTGAGGCCCTGGAACTCGTAGTTGATGGCCCCGTTTGGCAGCCCCGCGTTCACCCGCGACATGAAGAGTACCCCTGCGATGCCCACCAGGAGGCCGTTCACCAAGAAGGCCCAGAGCTTGACCGAATTGACGTTGATGCCCGAAGCCTTGGCGGCCTCCTGGTTACCGCCAATCGCGTAGAGGGCCCGCCCGAAGCGGGTATGCTTGAGGATGTACCAGGTCATCGCGAAAAGGGCGACCAGGAAGAGGACGGGGATGGGGATAAAGCCGATGGATCCCTGGCCTACCTGGGTGTAGTCGCCGATCTGGTAGATGTTCTGGCCCTTGGAGAAGAGAAGGGCGCTGCCCCGCGCCATTTCCTGCATGGCCAGGGTCGCGATGAAGGAAGGAGCGGCGAAGCGGGTGACCATCATCGCGCTTATGAAATTGCACAGCATTGCGATGAATATGGCCACGGCGAAGGCTATTGCCATCGAACCGGTCGCCTTGTAGCTGGCCACCGAGAGCAGACCCGAGAGTGCCAGGACCGAGCCCGAGGACAGGTCGAGCAGTCCGCAGATGATGAGGATGGTCTCGCCGAAGGCCAGGATCGTGGTGACCGAGATCTGCCGGCTGACGTTCGAGATGTTGCCGCCCGAGAAGAAGTTGGGATTGATCACCGAACTCAGGGCTATCAGGGCGACCAGGACGAAATAGATGCTGTAGGTCCTCGTGATTCCGGACCAGGTGATCCGGGTCTTGGCGAAGCCGCTCATGACGCTTCCCTCGTCCGCTTGTCCAATCCCGTCGCCAACCGCATTATCGCCTCCTGCGTGAATTCTTTCCTGCCGAGCTCGCCCGCGATCTCGCCCTTGCACATGACATAGATCCTGTCGCACATCCCGATGAGCTCCGGCAACTCCGATGAGACTATTATCAAGGCTCGCTTCTCGGCCGCGAGGTCGCCCATGAGCTTGTAGATCTCGTATTTGGCCCCCACATCTATGCCTCGGGTTGGCTCGTCCATGATGAGGATATCGGGTTCGTTGAGCATCCATTTTGCCAGGACGACCTTTTGCTGATTCCCGCCGCTAAGTGCCTCAACCACCGTGGCGAGGGAGGGGGTCTTCACGTGCATCCGCTCGCAGATGTCGCCCACGACCTTGGATTCCTTGACCCCATGCAGGCGCCCGCGATAGATGAACCTGGGCAGGCTCGAGAGCGAAACGTTCTCGCGCACGCTCCTTACCGGGACGAGGCCGTACCTGCGCCTGTCCTCGGAGAGCATGGCCATCTTCGAGGCGATGCTGTCCGAGACCGAGCGGATGACGACGCGCTTCCCCCCTATGTAGACCTCGCCCGAGGAGAAGCGGTCCAGGCCGAAGAGGGCGCGCATGACCTCGGTCCTGCCTGCCCCCATGAGGCCGGCGAAACCGACTATCTCGCCAGAGCTCGCGTGGAAGCTGACGTCCTTGAAAAGCCCGGGGGTGCTCAGCCTCTCGACGCGGAGGGCTTCAGCCCCAAGCTCGATCTCGCGCTTGGGGTAGTTGTTCTCGAGTTTTCGCCCGACCATCAGCGCTATGACCTTGTCGATGTCCAGCTCGGCCCGCGGCTTCGAATCGATGACCTTCCCGTCGCGGAGGATCGCGATGTCGTCGGCGATCCTGAAGATCTCGTCCATGCGGTGCGAGATGTAGATGATGCTCGTCCCCCGGGCCTTGAGCTCGGCGATCTTCCTGAAAAGCCGCTCTACCTCGCGTTCGGTTATGGCCGAGGTCGGCTCGTCCATTATGAGGATGCTTGCGTCCATGGAGATGGCCTTGAGTATCTCGAGCATCTGGATGTCAGAGACCGACAGGTCCTTCATTTTCATGGTCGGCGAGTAGGGGAGGCCCTCCGTCTCGAGCAGTTCCAGGGTCCGCTTGCGGACGCCCTTCCAGTCGACCCTTCCCAGCTTCATCGGGAGGCGCCCGCAGAAGAGGCTCTCCTCGACGCTCATCTCGGGGATGTAGTTAAGTTCCTGGAAAATCATCGAGATACCAAGGGCCCGAGCCTGAATGGGGCTGCGGATGCGGACCCTCTTGCCGTCTATGAGTATCTCGCCCTGGTCGGGCTGGTATACTCCGTTGATGATCTTCATGAGGGTCGACTTGCCGGCCCCGTTCTCACCGCAGAGAACGAGGACCGAGCCTTTGCGGGCGTTCAGGCTGATACTGTCCAGGGCCAGCACTCCAGGGAAGGACTTGCTTATGTTCAGTACCTGGAGCTTGTAGGGATCCATGCATGTACCTCGGATATGGTCGCGAATAATGAAGGGCATATCCCTTGTTGAAGGATATGCCCTTGTTCGAAAGATAGTTCCGATTACTTGATCGCGCCAGCCTTCTTGTGCATGGCGATGTACTTGTCGACGTTGTCCTTGTTCACGAGGGGGGCGTCGATGTCGGTGTTGATCTGCCCGGACTTGCCGGTTACCAGCTTGTTCGTGGTGTCGAGGATCTTCTCGGCCAGGGCGTACGCGCTCTGGAGGCAGGTGGAAGTCATGAGACCGGCCTTGATGAGGAGGCAGGCTTCGGCGGTGCCGTCGACCCCGTAAGAGAGGGTGCTCTTATATGCCGGCTTGTTCTTGATGACCTCGATGGCGCCTGCGGCCATGTTGTCGTTCATGGAGATGATGGCGTCGATCTTGGGATTGGCCTGGACCCAGTCCTCCATGTAGCGCATAGCCTCGTCCTTGTTCCAGTTGGCGATCTGCTCGCCAACGATCTTGACGTCGGGGCGCTTGGCGAAGAACTCGTTCTGCCAGCTGACACGGCGGGAATCGGCGTGGAAATTGCCGGGGGGGCCGTCGAGGACGACGACCTTTGCGTTCTGCGGAATCTGTTTGAGGGCCATGCGCGCATTCACCGCGGCCTGCTCGTATGGATCGGCGTCGACAGAGGAGGCTCCGGCGATGCCGGCAATGCGGGCGTTTGTCGTGATGCAGAAGATGCCCGCCTGGACGACCTTGACGGCGTAGGGGCGCTGGGACTCGCCGTTGTTCGGCTGGATGATGATGACGTCGAACTTGTTGGTGATCGCGTTCTCGATGAGGGAATTCTCGGTGTCGTCGTTGGCCCTGCCGTCGAATACCTTCAGATCGATGTTCTTGTACTTCTTGGCCTCGTCGACGATCGAGTTGGCCAGCCAGGCCGCGAACGAGTCCGCCTGGGCGCGGGCGATGTAGGCTACCTTGTACACTTTTGCCTGGGCTGAGATGCCACCCGCGAAAGCGATGACTACCAGCATTACGAGACTGATTCTCTTGAGCACGTTCTGCCTCCTCTGTTTTCCACTTCCGTGGTCGGTGAATCCTGGTTCCAAGCTTGGATAATCGACGCAACTATTTTGCTGCAAATACCTCCTTGTGCTTGTGCTTTGGTTTTCTCACTATAGGGCCATTCCGGTACTTGTCAAGCTGCTTTTTGCTCAGATTGGACCGGGCTCATGGACTGGCATGCAGTGGCATATAGAGGCGGAAGCGCCCTGCGGTGGAATCACGGCTCCAGTCAAGCATGAGGCCGATCACTGCCAATTCTTTATTATAAAGAAAATAGATCATCTCATAAACCTGCTTGGCTGCCCCTTCCCAGCCGCACCCTGGCTCCGACCTTTGTTCGGGAGGCCTGTGTTGGCTGCGAAGGAAGATTTCCAAAGACGCAAAAAATATCGATAAGATTTGCGCAAATAGCGCAAACTGAGGCTCGTTTTTGCTTGACATGTTGGCGAAATTGTGCGGAAATTCGAGTCGGTTTTCCCCTGCGGCGTCGGGGGCATGTGCGCAACTTCGGAGGCCCCCATGCAGGCACTAGTATTGAAAGAACGGGACAAGATCGTGTTCGAGGATTTTGCCGAACAGGAGAGCTTCACACCGGACGACGTCAGGATCGCCATAAAGGATGTGGGGATCTGCGGCAGCGACCTGCACTACTATAAACACGGGCGGATCGGCGATTATGTGGTCGAACGGCCCATGGTCCTTGGCCACGAGGCCAGCGGGGTGTTGCTTGAGGTGGGTTCGAGGGTAAAGCACTTGAAGGCCGGAGACAGGGTTTGCATGGAACCGGGTATACCTTCGCCTGGAAGCCCCTCCACCCTCGCGGGCCTCTACAATCTCGATCCGGCCGTCAGGTTCTGGGCGACGCCCCCCGTCCACGGCTGTATGCGAGAGACTGTCGTGCACCCTGCGGCCTTCACCTTCAAGCTTCCCGAAAATGTCTCATACGAGGAAGGTGCCCTCGTTGAGCCCCTCGCGATCGGGGTCTATTCCGCGAATACGGCCACCATCCAGCCCGGCGACACCGCCCTGGTCTTCGGCGCGGGCACCATAGGCATCGTCACGGCCCTCTCGGCCCTCGCCTCCGGCTGCTCCAAGGTTATCCTGACCGACATCAAGGAGAGGAAGCTGCAGATCGTCAAAGCGAATTTCTCCGACAACATCATCTGCGTGAACTCGGCAAAGGAATCCCTCGACGATGTCGTCTCCTCTCTGGCTAGCGAGGGCGTGGACATCGTCTTCGAGGCCTCGGGCAGTCCCGCGGTGATCGGCAGCTTTGTCCGCTACTTGCGGCCCAACGGCCGGGCCGTCATGATCGGGATGCCACCGGCCCCGGCCCCATTCGACCTAGTCGCCGCGCAGTGGAAGGAGATCAAGATCCTGAACATTTTCCGCTATCGGAACATGTACCCGCGAGCGATAAAGATGATCTCCTCGGGTACCCTCAAGGTGCGGCCCCTGATCACCCACTACTTCGACTTCGTCGACGCCATAAAGGCCATGGATTTCGCGGCCACTATGCCCGCCGATGCGATCAAAGTCATGGTCAGGATGTAGCTCGGGGCCCCCGTTCTACTGTCCGGGCCTCCTGCGCTATCATGCCCGGAAGGGCGGCATCGCGCCTTCACGGGGGACCAGGCATGAAGTACAGGGACATACCAGGAACCGGGGCAAAGGCGAGCGCGGTAGGCTACGGCCTCTGGGGGATAAGCGGCCAGTGGGAAGGCGGAGCAGATGACGCCGAGGCCGTCAGGGCCATCCACGCCGCCATCGATTCGGGCATCGACTTCTTCGACACCGCCCCTGTCTACGGCAGGGGCCACGCCGAGGAAGTCCTGGGCAAGGCCATCAAGGGCCGCCGGGACAGGGTGATCGTCGCCAGCAAGTGCGGCCTCGTCTGGGACAGGATCGATGGGCCCGTGCTCCGCGACCTGAGCAGGGCGAGCATCCTCGGCGAGATAGACAGGAGCCTCGCCCGGCTCGGGACCGACCACCTCGACCTCTGGCAGGTCCACTGGCCCACCAGCGACATGGTCCTCGAGGAGACGATGGCCGCTCTCGACTCGGTCCGCAGGGCCGGGAAGGTGCGCTGGCTCGGGGTGAGCAATTTCACCGCCGCGGACACGCGCAGGGCGAAGGAGCTGGGGGGCATCGTGAGCTGGCAGGGCATCTACAACGCCCTCGAGCGGAACCCGAGCTGCTACCATGACAACGACCTCGTCTACAGGACCGAGAGGGACCTCGTCCCCCTGGCCGCCGAGATCGGGATAGGGATCCTGCCTTACAGCCCGCTCATGCAGGGCCTCCTCGCTGGCGCCTTCGGTTCGGGCAAGCTCTTCGGGCCGGACGACGTCCGCCACCTCAATCCCCACCTTTCTGGTTCCGGCTCGGGCCCTTACTACCAGGCCGCGGCAGCCTTCATCGCCTTCGCCGCCGAGCTTGGCAGGCCGCCGGCCGAGTTGGCCATCAACTGGCTCCTCAAGCATCCGGTGGTGCTCAGCGTGATAGCAGGCCCGAGGACGGCTGCAGAGGCTGTCGCCAACGCCCTCGCAGCGGAGTGGGAGCTCGGGGAAGCCGATGCCGCCGAGCTTGAGAGGCGGCTCTCCCCCTGGGCCAGTCACATGGACGCCTAGGGGCTTTCCGAATCCCTCTTCACCGTGGCCGAAAGGCGTATATAATCGCCTATCGCTCCGCAAGGGTGCTGCGCTAATGACAAAAGAGCTCGTGATAGTCCAGTCGGGGGGCGAGGCCCTCTGTGGACTTCTCTTCCTCCCCCCGGGGAAGCCTCATCCCCCAGCGGTCATAGTCTGCCACGGGGCCTTCGAATTCAAGGAGAACCACCTCGCGTTGTGCGAAGCGCTGGCGGGAAGCGGAATAGCCGCCCTCGCCCTAGACATGAGCGGCCATGGGGCTAGCCAGGGTGAGCCCTGGCGCGTGGACATCGCACACTGGGTTGCCGATATAAGGGCGGCCGTCGATTTCCTCGCGCAGAGGCCAGGTCTGGATGCCACAAGGATCGGGGCCTTCGGCTTTTCCTCGGGGGGGACGGCCGTGCTCGAGGCGGCCCTGGCCGAGCCCCGCCTCAAGGCCCTCGTCACCCTTTCGGCGACGGTCCGGGACATGGAGGGCGCCGAGGCCGTGGCCTTCCGGCTGCTCGTGGCCCTGGGACGGGTCAGCCTGGCCCTTCGTCGCAAGGAGCTTCGGATCTCCTTCGCCGCTGCCCTTCGCTGGCAGCACTTCGCCTTCGATGTGGACGCGAACCGCGGGATCATCGAGGACCCTCGGGTGAGGGAAGCCTACGCTTCGGTGCCATTCCCCGGCTCGGCAGGCTGCTACTTCGTCGATACCATCGAGCGGGTCGCCGCGATCGGCGCACCATGCCTCGTGCTGCACGGGGCCGAGGACCGCATCGACCCGCCCGAGACGGCCAGGCTCCTCCACGGGCGCCTCGCCTGCGAGAAGGGCCTCGCCATCCTGCCCCGCTGCGGCCATTTCGGCCACCTCGACGGCGAGAGGCTTAGGGTAATCAGTTTGACGACGGATTGGATGGGAAGCCATCTAGGATAATAGGGGGTCCGCGATGGGCATGCTCAGATGGATGGGAATGCAGATGGGTTCGCCGCGGGGCAGGGGAGGACGGCTCATGTGCGCCTTCCTGGTCTGGCAGCATGACCCGATCACGCGTTGGACGATGGAGCTCCTGGACCTGCGTCCAGGGGACAGGGTCCTCGACATTGGATGTGGAAACGGGGTCGTTCTCGAAAGGATCGCCCATAAGACGGTCGATGGGCAGGTAGCCGGGATCGACAAGGCCCTGGTGGCCGTCGAGGCCTCGGGCAGGCGGAACAGGGAGGCGATAGCGGCCGGGAAGGTCTCGGTCACGCTCGGCGACGCGAGGCAGCTTCCCTTTCCCGATCACAGCTTCGACAAGGTCCTCTCCCTTGAATCCTTTTATTTCTGGGGAGACCAGATCGCGGGACTCGAGGAGGCAAGGCGGGTCCTGAAGCCAGGAGGCCAGATATCCCTTGTCATGGAGCTGCTCAAGTACGATTCCGATCCCGAGAAGAACCGCTGGCTGGCGGACAAGATGGAGTGCCCCATTTTCTCCGACACGGAGATCGTCGCCATGCTCACGAGGGCGGGCTACCGCCTGCCCCGCATCCATTCCAAAAAGGGATGGCTTTGCGTCCAGGCCAGCTGCTAGGGCCCTGGCTCGGACCACAACAAGGCCCGCTGCCCGGCACATGCCAGGCAGCGGGCCTTTATGGTTTTAGTCTGTCCTTTACTTGATCTGGGCCAGCAGCTTCGGCGCGTCCTTCTGGCCCATCGCAGCAGCCTTCTCGAGGTCGGCG
>JANXYO010000020.1 GCA_025356015.1 Spirochaetaceae bacterium | reverse complement strand
GGACGAGGTTCGCGCCCGAGACCCCGAGGGAGCTCGAGCGCTGGTGGTATCGCCTCGACCCGACCCATCTGGGCTTCTTCAGGGAAAGAAGCTTCGAGCGGCTGGCGGCCGCCCTCGGCCTGGACCTTCTGCTTCTCAAGGGCCCGGACCTCGCCGTCATCGCGCTCCCCGGGCCCGGGGAGCGGCAAGACCCAAGATCAGGCCCTGCTTGATATGCGGATCGCCCTAGACGTATCCTGTGCTCTCCCGAAGAGGAGGCGCGCATGCCCGTAGTCGAAGCGATCATCCTGGGCCTCATCCAGGGCCTCGCCGAGTTCATCCCCGTTTCCAGTTCCGCCCATCTCGTCATCCTGCCCTGGCTTCTGGGCTGGTCGAGCCCCCTCATGACAAGCCTCGCCTTCGACGTGGCCCTCCACCTCGGGACCCTCGTCGCCCTCCTGGCCTACTTCGCCTCGGACTGGCTAAGGCTCGCCTCGGCCTGGTGGAAGAGCATCGTCGAGCGCAGGATCGCCGGCGACGCCGACAGGAAGATGGCCTGGTTCATAATCCTGGCCTGCATACCCGGGGCGACCGCCGGCCTCCTCCTCGAGTCAAGGATCGAGCGTCTCTTCCATCCGGTGGGCACCCCGATCCTCTCATCCTCAATGATGGCGATGGCCCTGATCCTCGCCGGACTCGGAGCCCTCCTTTACCTGGCCGACCGAATGGCGAGCCACGCGAGGGCCTTTGGCGCCATGCGCTGGAAGGACGCGATCCTCATCGGCCTCGCCCAGGCCCTCGCCATATTCCCCGGGGTATCCCGCTCGGGCGCCACCATCACCGCGGGCCTGGCCCTGGGACTCGAGCGCGAGGCGGCGGCGCGCTTCTCCTTCCTGCTTTCGGCCCCCATCATCGCGGGAGCCGGAGCGAAGGGCCTCCTTGAGCTTGCGGGCGCCGTGCGCTCGGGCGCCCTCGCCAGCTCGGAGCTCCCCCTGGTCGGCATCGGCTTCCTGGTCGCCGCTGTGAGCGGCTTCTTCTGCATAAAGTTCCTGCTCGATTTCCTGAAAAAGCATTCGACCAGGGCCTTCGCCTTCTACCGCTTCGCCCTCGCTGCACTGATCCTCACCGTGGCCCTGGTCCGGGCCTAGAAGGTCCACGGTCGCCGAGCCCTCCTCCGGGCTTAGGGGATCCACGGTCGCCGTGGCCGGTCTATCGCGGGCCGGCGCGGTACCTGATCCCGCCGAGGAGGATTCCCGGGGCCCCTTGACGCGGAGCTCCTTGCCGAAGAAGGCCGAGGCCTCGTCGCAGAGCATGGTGGCCGAGTCCTCAGAGGCGGGTAGGATCAGGTATTCCATGCCGTCGCCACCGGAGATCACGGGAAAGCCCTCGGTGGCATCGATCTTGAACGCGAAGAGCCCCGTCCATCTTAGCTCATGGTCGTCGACTATCCGGTTGCGGCTCTCTCCGGCATGCCGCGAGCCTCGCCGCCAGGACCCCGCAGCCGATGTCGACCCCAACGATGTTGGGGATCACGAACCCGTTGAGAGCCATCGTCCTGCCGTCGTGCCTATCGCGCGCCCCTTGCCCGCGTGGCAGTCGGGCATGACGGCGATCCTCGAGCCTGCGAAGGCCGGAGAGTCGAGGAAGGTCCTGATCTGCTCCCTCGTCGCCGCATCGAGGGCGTCGACCATGACCCTGGCCCTGTTGTGGCGGCCCACGAGCTCGATCACTGCTCCCGCCGCGCGGCCTCGCTTCCCGCCCTCGAGGCGATGAGGGCAATCCCGTCCAGGGCGAGATCGGGAACAAAGCGTGGATAGCCGCAGGACTGCAGGATGCCCCGGCCTATCGCGTCCCCGGTCCCTATGACCTCGACCGAAGAGGCCCCGCCCGAGCCGCCGAGGCTCGAGCCGAGCTCCTCGCGCATGAGGGAGACCAGGTGGGCCACGAGGCCCGAGTAGCCGAGGATTATCCCCGCCTGGATCGAGGCTGTGGTGTTGCGGCCTATGACCATCTTCGGCGTCTCGAGCCTCACCTCGGGGATCTGCGCGGCTGTGGAGCGCAGGGCAGCCTGGGCCGCGTCGATGCCCGGGGCGATCGCGGCCCCGAGGAATTCGCCGAGGCCGTTGATCGCCGAGAAGGCTATCGCGGCCCCGAAGTCGACGACGATGCAGGCGCCCTTCACCAGCTCGCGGGCGGCGGCCGCGACGCAGACGAGGTCGGAGCCGACCTCGGAGGGGAGGTCGGTACGTATCTTCACTCCCGTCTTCACGCCAGGCGCGATGACCGAGGCCGCCATCCCGAAGGCCGAGGCGACAGCCTCGACGAGGCGCTGCGTGAGGCCGGGCACGACGCTCGATATCCAGGCCGTATCCACGGCCAGTCCCGGTGAGGGTGCCGCCTCCCGCACCGCGGAGAGCAGGAGGGCATACTCGTCGGCAGTCCTGTCCTGGGCAGAGCCCAGGCGGCGGATCGCGAGCCAGGCATCGCCCTCCTTGAGTCCCACAGTGACGGAGCGGTTGCGCGCGTCTATCGCGAGGAGCACGGCGGCTCCTAGCCTTCGTCCGCGAGCCGGGCCTTGCCCGTCCTGCTCTCGATGCCCTTCCAGGCCGCGACCACCGCAAGGGTGAGGACCCCTGCCACGACGGCCTCGATGATGCCGTTGGCCACAAAGACCGAGGCGGCGACAGCCAGGGGTATCGCGCCGAAGAGCACGAGGGCCCCGAGGACGAGGATGGAGTGGGTGACCGAGCCTGCGACCCCGGCCACGGTTGCGGCAAGGCCCCTCATCCTGCCCATGAAGACGCGGAAGAAGGCCCAGGCTACGAGTCCCAGCAGGATGCGCGGTAGCACCGAGATGAGGGGGTTCACGAAGAAGAGGTCGATGGGTCCCTGCGGAGCCGTGGCGGCCTTCACAAGGGCGGTCAGGCCAAAGATCGCCCCGACTGCCATGCCCACGACAGGTCCCTCGAGCACGGCTCCGATGATGACGGGCACGTGGAGCACCGTGATCGAGGCCCCAGCGAACCAGGTGATGAAGCCGAGGTTCAGGAGGACGAGTGCGATCGATACGGCGCCGAGCGCCCCTGCGACGACGATCTTTCTTACCGGTGACGATGATGCCATGGAAAGCCTCCTAAAAGATGGTCCTCGGTATCCGCCGGCCATGGGTCGGATCCGGACATCTCAAGCGAAAACGCCAAGCAGGGCCGCGAGCGGGGCCGAGACCGCGGAGTCCAAGACGAATATAGCCACGCAGAGGAAGACGGCGGCGAGCCTCGCCACCCATTCCCCGCGCTGGAGCTCGTAGACAACAAAGCGGGTCCGCCCGCGCCCGGTGTAGCAGCGGGCTTCCATGGCCTCGGCCAGGGCCTCGGCCCTCTCGAGGGCGCGGATCATCACGGGAACAAAGAGGGGCAGGTAGGCCCTGGCCTTCGCGACGACGCCCCCCTTCCCCGAGCCGAAATCGGCCCCGCGGGCGGCCTGGGCCTTCACTATCGATTCCAGCTCGCCGGCCACTATGGGGATGAAACGCAGGGCCGTGGTGGCGGCGAGGGCAAAGGCGTGGGCGGGGAAGCCGAGCCGCGCCAGGGGGGCGAGGAAGTCCTCGATGCCATGGGCGGCCTCGCCCTCTGTCGTCGTGGAGGTGAAGAGACCCACGATGACGACGAGGGAGACAGTCCTCGCGACCGCCATCAGCACGATGTGCGCTTCCCGAGCCGTGGCCGAGAAGGGCCCCAGCCTGAACAGGACGGCCGACCTGTCGCCGGGCCAGCCGAAGATGAACTGCATGACGGCGACCACGAGGAAGAGGGGGAGGATTGGCTTTAGGCCGCGCAGGAGGAAGGATGGCCGCACTCCAGCGGCGACGGCGGCGCACAGGGCGGAGAGGAGGGGAAGGAGGGCGCCTGCGTATCCGAGCGAGGCGACCGCGGGCGCCGACAGGGCGACGAGCCAGAGATACTTCGTCGCCGGGGTCATGCGGTGGACGGGGGAGCCCGAGTCGACGTACTGCCCGATCGAGACATTCCGGAAGAACTCGAGGTCCCTCATGCCCTTAGCCCCAGCGCGAGCGAGTCGAGGTCGAGTGGCAGGCCGTCGACCACGTGGCCGGCCTTCCGCAGGGCAAGGGCCAGTTCGCAGGCGAAGGGCCTGCCGATTCCCCAGGCCGGATCGAAGGCCGCGTAGAAGATCTCCTCGGGAGGCCCGAAAGCCGTGAGCCGCCCCCTCGACACCACGCCCACAAAGTCGGCGCGGGCCGCCTCCTCCATCGAGTGGGTCGCCATCACGACAGTCATCCCCTTGCGCGCGAGGCCTATCACGATGTCGAGGACGGCTCGCTTGGCAGCCGGATCGAGGGCCGAGCTCGGCTCGTCGAGGAGGAGGGCCTCGGGGGCGAGGGCGAAGACCCCGGCGAGGGCGAGCCTGCGCTTCTCCCCTCCCGAGAGGGCCCTTGTCCTGCGGTCGCGGAAATCCCCGAAGGGGAGGCCCGCCAGTTCCATCGCCTCGCGCACACGAGAGACGAGGCCTCCGCCTTGAAGGCCGAGGTTCCTCGGGCCAAAGGCGACGTCATCCCCGGCATAGGGCTCGAAGAGGGCCGATTCGGGACGCTGGACCGAGAGGGGGGCGGAGGTGCGCAGACGCCTTAAGTCGACGCCCTTCGCGGTTGTGTCCTCGCCGAGGCAGATGACCCTGCCCTTTGTCGGGAAGGCTATGGAGTCCATGAGCTGAAGGATCGTCGACTTTCCCGAGCCGGTCTTCCCGACCAGGGCCACGACAGCCCCCCTCGGGACGGCGAAGGAGACGGCCTCGACAGCTGCTCTCTGGTTCGTTGTGCCGCGCAGGTAGGTGTAGGAGACCGCCTCGAGGGAGAAGGCCGGATCACCCTCCGACACTGGCCGGGTCCCGTGTGCCGCGGCATGGCCGACCTCATTCGCGGCACTGGCGGCCCCACTCGGGACGAGGCCGCCTCCGCGCAGCCGGGACGAGACCAGGGCGGCGAGGCCTTCCGCCGAGTCGGCAGCCCCGGCCTCGACGCCGAGGCTTCGGGCGGCCGAGACTGCCGAGGGCAGGCCCAGGGAGGCGATGGCGCAGGCGGCCGCGCCGAAGTCCGTCCTTCCCCCCCAGAACTCGGCGGGGCTGCCGTCGAAGGCTATCTTCCCCGCCACCATCGCGACGATGCGCCCGGCCCGGGCGGCCTCCGACATGTCATGGGTCACGTGGATTATCGCCATGCCCCGCCCCGCCAGGCTGTCGATCAGGGCGAGGACAGAATCGCGCCCTCCGGGATCGAGCATCGAGGTGGCCTCGTCGAAGGCTATGGCCCTGGGCTCCATGGCGATTGCCCCGGCCACGGCGAGCCTCTGCTGCTGGCCCGCCGAGAGGAAGTGGGGAGGGATGCAGCGCTCCTCGGTGAGGCCCGTCGCCTCGAGGGCCGCGGCGACCCGCCGCGCGATCTCGGGCCTGGACAGACCTAGGTTCTCGGGGCCGAAGGCGACGTCCTCCTCGACGACGGTCGAGACGATCTGGTCGGCAGGGGACTGGAAGACGAGGGTGAGGGCGGAACGGACGGCGTGCGCGTTGCGCGGATCGGAGGCCTCGAGGCCCCCCACGCGCACGGAGCCGGTCTGGGGGGAGAGCAGGCCGTTCAGGAGGCGAAGGAGGCTGCTCTTGCCCGAACCGTTTGGCCCCACGACGGCGAGATACTCGCCCGCCTGGATGGACAGGCTGACATTGTCGACAGCGCTGCGCTGCGCGCCCTCGTAGCGGTAACTCGCGTCCTTGAGCTCTATGAGGGGCACAGACAGCCCCGGCGAGGGGGGCGGAGGGGAAAGGGAGGGAGCCAATTCGTACCTCTCGTCTCGGCGGCTCTCGTGGCCGTCCAAGCGACTGAATGCCTAATGTAGACAGGGAGTGGGTATATGTCAAGTTGGGACCGGAAGCCCGATCCCAGGCTCCCCTGGTCAGGGAACGAGGGTGAAGTCCCTGAGCTCCGTCTGGATGAGGGGGGTCTTGCGGAAGCCTCCCCCGAGGTGCTGCCAGTAAGCCTCGGCGCAGGCATAGCCTGCCTGGGAGCCCCAGGCCTCGTCCTGGCGCCGCATCATTCCCAGGAAGTCGCCGATGCCCTGCTGGACCCGCATGACCTCGGCCTGGCTGCGGTGGCAGCCGAGCATGGCGGCCTTCGTCGCCCATACCCCCGTCACGTCCACGAAGAAGTGGGGCCGGGGGAGGCTGTAGCCAAGCGGGTCGGTGAGGCCAAGGGTCGATGAGTGGTAGAACAGGGGCGTGCTGCGCAAGGGTGGAAAGCGTGAGGGGATGTTAGGAAGGGTGGCGAGGAAGGTGGCGGCGTCGGTTATCGAGGCTGCCGCGCGGTGGTCGGCGTGGTAGTCGAGGCTCAGGTGGCCGATCACGATGCCCGCCTCGACCTCGCGCATGAGATCCTGGGCGGCGATCCGCAGGGCCTCGGTGTCGTAGAGGAAGCCGTCGCGGCCGCCGAGGCAGCGGTAGCCCGCGCCGAGTATGGCCGCCGATTCCCTCGCCTCGGCATCGCGCGTGGCTATCGTCGTCGCCTCGTCCATGCCGAAGCCGCCCATCCCGCCATTGGTGAGGGTGCAGATGGTTATGCGCCAGCCCCTATCGGCGAGGAGCCTGAGGGTCCCCGCGCAGCAGAGCTCAGTGTCGTCGGGATGGGCGGCGAAGGCCAGCACGCTCTTGCTTACTTCTGTCTCGGCCATCTGCGGGCCTCCTCTTTCCATGATAGCAGGCTGCCGGCTTCGCGCAAGATGCAGCGAAACCGAGGCCCCAGGGGCTGGTCTTGACCTTGTACCCGAGACCTGTCTATGTTTCTATGCATGGTAAGATCGGCTATCCTTGGCTATCCGCGCATCGGCGCGGGCCGCGAACTCAAGAAGGCGCTCGAGCTGCATTGGTCGGGGGGCGACGAGCGCGAGCTCCTCGCCGAGGGAGCCCGCATACGCGCGAGGCACTGGGAGGCGCAGATCGCCGCGGGCCTCGACTTCATCCCTTCCGGCGACTTCTCATACTACGACCACGTGCTCGACACGGCTGTCCTCCTTGGCGCCGTCCCCGAGCGCTACGTCCCTCGCGGCTCGCGCACCGGCCTTGGCGCCTACTTCGCGATGGCCCGCGGCGGCTCCGCCCCCTCTGGCGAGCTGGCCGCCCTGGAGATGACCAAGTGGTTTGATACCAATTACCACTACATCGTCCCCGAGCTCGAGGCGAACCAGGGCTTCCGCCTCGACTCATCGGTCCCCATGGCCCAGTTCGCCGAGGCGAAGGCCCTTGGCGGGAACGTCAGGCCCGTCCTCCTTGGCCCGGTGACCTTCCTCTCTCTCGCGAAGCCGGCGCGGGCAGGCCTCGATGCCTTCTCCCTGCTCGATGGGATCCTTCCCCTCTACGAGCGCCTGCTCGAGGACTTCGCCCGCCAGGGGGCCTCCTGGGTCCAAATGGACGAGCCCGTCCTGGTGACCGACCTGGGCGACCGAGGCAGGAGGGCCTTCCAGGCCGCCTACTCGCGCCTGGCGGGCGGGCGGGGGCCCAAACTACTCCTCACGAGCTATTTCGGCGAGCTTGGAGAGAACCTCGACCTTGCCCTGCGGCTCCCCGTCGCCGGGATCCACCTCGACCTCGCGCGCGGCCCAAGGCAGGCCGAGGAGCTGCTCAAACGCAAGCCGGGCAACACGGTCTTCTCCCTCGGGCTCATAGACGGCAGGAACATATGGAAGGCCGACCTCGGGAAGGCCATCGACACCGCGGCCCGCTTCGTGGAGTTCTTTGGCGAGGACCGCGTCCTTGTGTCCTCGTCCTGCTCCCTCCTCCACTGCCCCGAGGACCTCTCCCTCGAGACCTCCCTCGACAGCGAACTCCTGCCCTGGCTGGCCTTCTCGCGCCAGAAGCTCGACGAGATCGTCGCCGTCGCGCGGGCGGTCAGCATGGGACGCAATTCGGTGCGCGCGGCGATCGAGGCGAGCGAGGAGGCGAAGGAGCTTCGCAGAAGCTCGTCAAGGGTCGTGATCGCCCGTGTCCGCGAGAGGATCGCCCGGCTCGAGCCCGGCAAGGACAGGAGGGCCAGTCCCTACCCGGTCAGGCGAAAGGCCCAGACCGCCTCCCTCGGCCTGCCCCTCTTCCCGACCACGACGATCGGCTCCTTCCCCCAGACCAAGGAGGTGCGGGCCACCAGGGCTCGCTTCAAGGCCGGCTCGATCAGCCTCGAGGAGTACGAGGCTTTCCTCAGGGAGGAGATCGAGAGGGCGATCAGGCTGCAGGAGTCCATCGGCCTCGACGTCCTCGTCCACGGGGAATTCGAGCGCAACGACATGGTCGAGTACTTCGGCGAGATGCTCTCCGGCTTCGCCTTCACGCGGAACGGCTGGGTGCAGAGCTACGGCTCGCGTTGTGTGAAACCGCCGGTCATCTACGGCGATGTGGAGAGGCCCCAGGCGATGACGGTGCGCTGGTCGGCCTTCGCCCAGTCCATCACCGACCGCCCGGTCAAGGGCATGCTCACCGGCCCGGTGACGATGCTGCAGTGGTCCTTCGTGCGCGACGACCAGAGCAGGGAGGCGACCTGCAGGCAGATGGCCCTCGCCATCCGCGACGAGGTGGGGGACCTTGAGAAGGCTGGCATCAGGGTCATCCAGATAGACGAGCCCGCCTTCAGGGAGGGGATGCCGCTCCGCTCAGGCGACAGGGCGGACTACCTGCGCTGGGCCGTCGAGGCCTTCGCCCTCGCCTCCTCGGGCGTGGCGGACTCGACCCAGATCCACACCCACATGTGCTACTCCGAGTTCAACGACATCGTGTCCTCCATCGCCGCCCTCGACGCCGACGTGATATCGATAGAATCCTCAAGGTCGCGCATGGAGCTCCTCTCCGCCTTCAGGGAATTCCGCTACCCCAACGCCATCGGCCCCGGGGTCTACGACATACACTCGCCGAGGGTCCCCAGCATGGCTGAGATGCATGAGCTCCTCGTGATGGCCCTCGAGGTCCTCGAGGCCGGGCAGCTCTGGGTGAACCCCGACTGCGGCCTCAAGACGAGGCTCTGGGAGGAGACCCTTCCCTCCCTAAAGGCCATGGTGGAGGCCGCCAAGGCGCTCCGGCGCGAGCGCGGCGGCCAGGGCGAGAAGGACTCGCACGGGGCCCAGGACGAGCGCTGATTTCCGCCAGAGGCTGGGCGAAGGCCCGCCGATCCTCTTCGACGGGGCGATGGGAACGATGCTCTACGAGCGGGGCATCTACCTCAACCGCTCCTTCGAGGAGGTATGCCTCGCCGATCCCTCCCTGGTGAGGGGGATCCACCGCGAGTACCTCGAGGCGGGCTCCGAGGTGATCACCACCAACAGCTGGGGCGCTGGCATACCCAAGCTGCGCGCGGCCGGGATCGAGGACAGCTTCGAGCCGATCAACCGGGCCGCGGCGGCCATCGCCAGGGCCGCAATCGAGGAAGCGGGGACGGGGAGACGGGTCTACGTGGCCGGCTCGATAGGCCCCCTTGGGGCGAGGATCAGGCCCCTTGGCCCCCTCGCGCTAGCCGCCGCCGAGTCCTTCTTCGAGCGCCAGGCATCGGCCCTCGCCTCGGGCGGAGTCGACCTCATCATCCTCGAGACCTTCGTCGACGTGGAGGAGCTCCTGGCCGCCCTGCGCGCCTGCAGGAGGGCGACGGGGCTCCCCATCATCGCCTCGATGACGATCAACGCCGAGGGCTCCTCCCTCCTTGGCTCGGAGCCCGAGCTCTTCACCTCCCAGATCGAGGAGCTCGCCCCCGACGCCATTGGCCTCAACTGCTCGGAAGGTCCCAAGACCATGCTCGACGCGGCAGAGAGGATGCTTAGGGTCACGGGCCTTCCGCTCTGCGTCCAGCCCAACGCGGGGGCGCCGGCCAACATCGAGGGCCGCAACATCTACCGCACGACTCCCAGCTATGTCGCCAAGTACGCGAAACGCATGATCCAGGCCGGAGTGCGCATCGTGGGAGGCTGCTGCGGAACCACCCCGGCCCACATCCGCGAGATCAGGACGGAGATCAGGGCCCTCTCCTCCTCCCGCCCCCCCGAACCGGTGAGGCCGAGCTTCGCGGCGATCGCTCTCGCTCCCCTCGCCCTCGAGGAAAAGGGCCCCTGGGCGAGCGCCCTCGCCCGGGGCGTTTTCGCCACATGCCTCGAGCTGGTCCCGCCCCGCGGCATCGATCTTGCCAAGACCCAGGAGAGGGCCTCGAGCCTCAAGTCACGTGGCATAAACGCTATCAACGTGCCCGACAGTCCGAGAGCCCAGGCCAAGATGAGCGCCGTGGCCGCGGCCGCGGTGATCCAGGCGAGGACGGGGATCACGGCCATTCCCCACATCACCTGCAAGGACAAGAACCTCCTCGCCCTCCAGGCCGAACTCCTGGGCGCCCATGCCCTTGGCATAAGGAACCTCCTCCTCGTGACCGGGGACAGCCCGAGCATGGGCAGCTACCCCGACGCGACGGCAGTCTTCGACATCGATTCGATCGGACTCTGCAGCATGGTGTCCATGCTCAACCGCGGCTACGACCTCGGCCACAATCCCATTGGGGGGCCGACGGGTTTCTGCTACGGGGTCGCCCTCAACCCGAGCGCCATCAACCCCGACCGGGAGCTCGAGAGGTTCCGCCGCAAGGTCGAGGCCGGAGCCGAGTTTGCCATCACCCAGCCGATCTTCGAGGCCGCCTCCCTCTTCCGTTTCCTCGACCGCCTCGGGGCCAAGGCGCCGATCCCCATCATCGCCGGCATCTGGCCGCTCACGAGCCTCAGGAACGCCGAGTTCATGAAGCACGAGGTTCCTGGAGTCGTCGTGCCCGACTCCATCATCGACAGGATGACGGGGAAGGAGACGAAGGAGGCGGCCCTGCAGGAGGGAATCGCGATCGCCCGCGAGATCCTTGCCGCGATCTCGGGATCGATAGCCGGTGTCCAGATCTCGTCCTCGCCCGCCTCGGCCTTCGCGGTGCTGGAAGGGATTTGTCCTTGACGCCCTGACCCAAGGCTGTAGAATGGGCCTGTTACCTAATAGTACTGATTGAAGACCGACAGGGCGCAAAGACCGTCCCGACCTACCGGCATCCTTGGTTCCGCAAACCGATCAAGAAGGCTCGATTCTCCGCCACCTGCGCAAGCTCCCACGTGCTCATCATCAGGAGGAAACCGTGAGTCTGCTTTTTTCTGTTCTGAATGTCGCCCTGCTCATCGCGTGCATGGTCGTGCTGGCCCTCATGCAGGTGAAGAGGTACAGCTTCGCCAAGAGGGTGCTTAGCTCACTGGGCATGGGCATCGTCCTGGGCATCGCCCTCAAGCTGGCCTTCGGAGCCAACGCGGCCGTCCTGGGCGAGAGCCTGCCCTGGTTCAGCCTCGTCGGCGACGGCTACGTGGGCCTCCTGCGCATGATCATCATCCCCCTGGTCATGGTTTCGATCGTCTCGGCCATCCTCAAGCTCAAGGACGCCAGGAACCTCGGCAAGATGAGCGCGAGCGTGATCCTGACCCTGGTGTTGACCGCAGGCATCGCCGCCATGGTCGGCGAGCTCTCGGCCCTGGCCTTCGGCCTCGACGCGCGACAGATCACCCAGGGCAAGGCCGAGGCCGCCCGCGCCACCTCGCTCGAGCACAGCACCGACCAGGCGAAGACCCCCCTCGCCTCCAAGATCCTCGAGATCATCCCCACCAACCCCTTCAAGGACATGACGGGGGCGCGGAGCACATCCACCCTCGCCGTCGTCGTGTTCTCGGCCTTCCTGGGCATGGCGGCCTTCGGCATCAGGAAGAAGTACCCCGCCGAGTCCGAGCTCGTGCAGAAGATCGTCGACGCGGCCTACGCGGTGACGATGCGCCTCGTGGGGATGATCATCAAGCTGACGCCCTTCGGCGTCCTCGCGATCATGGCCACGACCCTCGCGAGCACCGACTACGGGGCCATCCTCAACCTGCTCAAGTTCATCCTTGCCTCGTACACGGCCCTCATCGTCATGTTCACCATCCACCTCTTCATACTCTCGGCCTTCAGCTTCAACCCCTGGATCTACGTGAGGAAGGCCTGGCCCGTCCTCACCTTCGCCTTCATGTCGCGCACCAGCATGGGCACGATCCCCCTCACCATCGGGGCGCAGACGAAGAAGATGGGGATCTCGGACGCCATCGCCAACTTCTCTGCCACCTTCGGCACCGCGATCGGCCAGAACGGCTGCGCGGGCATCTACCCCGCGATGCTCGCCGTGATGATCGCCCCCAGCGTGGGGATCGACCCCTTCAACATCGGCTTCCTCGCGAGCGTCGCCATCGTCACCGCGATCTCCTCCTTCGGCGTGGCGGGCGTGGGCGGAGGGGCCACCTTCGCGGCCCTCATCGTCCTCTCCTCGCTCAACCTGCCCATCGCCCTGGCGGGCCTCCTCATATCGATCGAGCCCCTGATCGACATGGGAAGGACGGCGCTCAACGTCTCCGACGCCTTTGTCGCGGGAGCCGTCACTGGCAGGCTCATGGGCGAGGTTGATATGGCCGTCTACGAGAACCCCGATGCCGATATGGACCAGGCCCGGGCCGTCTAGATGAGGATCCTCATCATCGGCGGGGTCGCCGCAGGCATGAGCGCGGCCGCCCGGGCCCGCCGCGCCGACAAGGCGGCCCAGATCGTCGTGCTCGAGCAGACGGGAACCGTCTCCTTCGGCGCCTGCGGCCTGCCCTACTATGTCGGTGGCTGGTTCGAGGATCCCTCGTGGATGACGGCCAGGAGCGTCGAGCAGCTTCGCGAATCGGGCATCGACGTGAGGCTCTTCCACCGGGCCCTTTCGGTGGATGCGAAGGCGAGGACGGTGAGGGTGAGGGACCTCGAGTCCGGATCCGAATGCGATGAGCCCTACGACGCCCTCATGGTCGCCTCGGGCGCGAGGCCGATCTGCCCGCCCGTGGGCGGCATCGAGCTCGGGAACGTGCATACCCTCACCCGCCTCGAGGACGGCGAGGCGATCAAGAATGCGCTCGCTTCCGAGGCCTGCCGCGAGGTGGCCATCATAGGCGCGGGCTTCATCGGCCTCGAGGCGGCCGAGGCCTGCCGCCACCTCGGCAAGAGGGTCAGGATCCTCCAGCTCGAGGAAAGGGTCCTGGCCCAGGCCTTCGACCGCGAGATCACCGAGCTCATCGAGAAGGAACTCCTTGCCAAGGGCGTCGAGCTGCACCTCTCGGAGGGACTCGTTTCCTTCATCGGCGAAGGTGGAACCCTGCGCGCCCTGCGCACTCAGGCAGGCGAATATCCCGCCGACCTCGCCATCGTCGCGGTCGGGGTCAGGCCCGCGACCTCATTCCTCGAGGGAAGCGGCATCGCCATGCTGCCCAATGGGGCCATCGTCACCGACCATTCGGGTCGTACCAACCTTGAGGGAATCTTCGCCGCGGGAGACTGCGCCGCCATCCCCCTTGCCAGCGACGGAAGCCCCGCCTACCTTCCCCTCGCCACAGGCGCCAACAAGATGGGCAGGGTCGTGGGGGACTGCCTCGCGGGCAGGACAGCCCGGCATCCCGGCAGCCTGGGCTCGGCCTGCATCAAGGTCATGGGCATCGAGGCGGGCAGGACGGGGCTCTCGGAAGCGGATGCCAGGCGCCGGGGAATCGAGGTCAGGACCTCGTTCATCCAGGACAAGGACCACGCCAACTACTGGCCCGGCCAGAGCGACATCGCTGTGAAGCTGATATACGACCCGGTCTCAAGGAAGCTGCTCGGGGGCCAGGTGGCGGGTGGCCAGGGTGCGGTGCTGCGCGCCGACATCCTCGCCGCGGCGATCGCCGGTGGGCTCAGCGTGGACCAGCTCGGCATGCTCGACCTCTGCTACGCCCCTCCCTTCGCCAGGACCTGGGACGCGCTCAACGTGGCCGGAAACGTGGCCAAATAAAATAAAGACTGCAGAAACCCGAAGAGGAGATACAGGCATGAACAAGAACACGATCGCCCTCCTGGCAGGCCTCGTCCTCATGGGCGCTGCCCTGTTCGCCATGGCCGACTACCAGCACGGCAAGGCCCTTCCGCCCAAGAGCGCCGCCGCCCAGGGCGGCACCAGCTCGGGCGGCGGCCTCGTCATCAACGGACTCTCGGCCGGAGCCCCGCCCGCGGCTGCGGCCGAATCCGCGCCCGCGTCCAACGCGATTGCCCCTCTCGAGAGCGCCGCCGGCGCCGCCACCTGCCCCTAGGGGAAGGGGCAGACTCAAAAAGTCCTTGCTCGAGCCCAAGTTCACATATCACAAGGGAGGAAACGAAGATGAACATCCACAGGCAATCCATGAGGGTCCCGCTGCTGGCCCTGCTCCTGCTCCTCGCGGGCCTCGCCGTCCAGGCCCAGTCTGGCATCAACTCGACCTACCAGTTCTTCAACAGCGGGGTCTTCACCCACCTGACGGACAAGAGCCCCGTCTTCAAGACCATGTCCTACAACGAGCTCACCACCCTATTCGAGAGCGATGGGACCTATATGGTCCTCTTTGGCGGCTCCTGGTGCCCGAACACCCAGGCTGTGATCTCGCAGATCAACGACGTGGCCAAGGAATACGGGGTAAAGACGATCTACAACTTCGACTGGAAGCTCGACGGCAAGTCCCTCCACGTGCGCGACACGAAGAACGCCTACGCCAGCCTCTACGTCGACGCTGTGAACAAGTACCTGCCGAACATCGTCACCATCTATGACAAGGCCGCCAACAACGTGAACTACACCGACAAGGACGGCAAGACCGTCGTCGCCAACAAGCTCCAGGTCCCCTTCCTCTTCATCTATAACAGGAACAACAAGGACGCCAAGGGTCAGGCCGCCCCCATCGTAGCCTCCTTCGAGAAGATGCTGGTCTGGGAGACCGACTTCATGACCAATGGCGCCGACGACCCCGCCAAGATCGAGGCATACCGCAAGGAGATCCGTCCCCTCTTTGACGTGGTGGCCACGACGGTCGGAGGCAAGAAGGTCGCCAAGCTCGACGTCCTCGACAACTATGCGCTCTACACGACCGCGTTCAACAAGAGGGCAGGCACTGCCGTCCTCGACGAGAAGGACAAGCCCTTCGTCCTCAAGACCGTCTCCTACATCGAGCTTACCAAGATCCTCGATAGCCAGGGAAGCTACGTCTTCATGTTCGGCGGCCCATGGTGCCCCAACACCCAGGCCGTAATCAAGCTCGTCAACCAGTATGCGAAGAAATACAGGATCGACACGGTCTACACCTTCGACACCAAGCTTGACTCCAACACCTTCCAGATCAGGGACACGAAGAACGCCTACGCCAGCCTCTACGTCGATCTCGTGAACAAGTACTTCCCCGGCATCAACACCGAGTACGCCATCGACAAGAACAATGTCAACTACACCGACAAGGATGGCAAGGTCGTGGCCGCCAACAAGCTCCAGGTCCCCTATGTCTTCGTCTACAATAAGGACTGGAAGGACGTCCAGGGAAATCCCAAGCCGATCCTCGGGGAGGTCGAGCTCATGTACACCTGGAAAGACATCCAGAGCGACTACAAGAACGACAAGGGCGAGGTCGGGGCGAACTACAAGACCTACACCGCCGCCCTGGACAAGCTCTTCGGCGCCTTCCAGGCCAAGCTGAAGAAATAGGATCCGGCCCGTGGCGACCGGGGCCACCGGTCGCCGGGCAGGGGGATCATCGCCTAAATCAGAAATAGAACATGATAGCGCCTTCGAGCCTGATCCCGCTGATGAGGAGGCTCGAGACGAGATCGTGGTTTGCCTCGTTGAAGCGCCTGAGATAGACAAACCAGCCAGTGCCTATGTAGAAGGAAATCGGGCTTCGTTCCATGAACACGAGGTCCATCCGGGCCTGGGCTGCGGGGCTGGCCCAAATCGCCGAAGAGCTGGTTTGCGTAGGGGTGTAGCCCGAGGAAAGGGCGGGCCAGCTGGCATATTCAAGGCTCGAGTCGAGACCGCCGATCACCGCGCCAGCGCCGAGGCTCGGCTGGATGGAGACGGTTCTGCCCAGGGGATAGCGCCGCGAATAATCGACCATGAAGATGAAGGCATCGACGAACCGGTAGTTCGAGTACATGAAGGATCCCCCTGCCGCGAGGGAGCCTTCATCGAGGCTGTCCGAGAATCCGTAGTGCCAGAAATGGAAGATCGTCTGGAAGCTGAGCCACTGGTCGGGGGCGAAATTCCACGAGGCTCCGAGACAGAGCCCGATCGAGTAGGTGCCGAGCCCGCCGGGGGTGGTGGCGAACCAGCTCATCGAGCTCCCGATGAGCAGGCGGTATTTCGGAGGCTGGTATTTCTCCGCGGCGCTCCTGAGCAGGTCATCGTCGAGCTCGACCGAATCGGTGATCAGCACCAGGCCGCTCTCGACCTCGACCAGCCTCACCGAGACCCGGGAGAAGCCGCCGAGCTCGGCCACCGAGCCCACCAGAAGATACTGGGCGTTGATGAGCCTGCCTATGGTTGCCACCTTGTCGGAGTCATAGAGACCGGATTCCTGGAGCTCCAGGGTCTTTACGATCTGCTCGAGCTGCTTCTTCTCGAGGATCAAAAAGCCGCCCGCGCGCTGGAGCTCCTGGGTGATGATCTCGGAGACCGCAAAGCCGAGATTCTGCCGCGCTGCCGCCTCTCCCTTGGTGTCGAAATCGGGAATCGCCAAGGCCGATCCACGGGGAACCCTGGCCGCTATCCCTGCCATGAGGGAATCGGTGAATTCCTTCACCCTGTGCCCCACCGCGCTTTCCTGCGTGCTCGCCTGCGCGACGCAAAACAGGAAGCCCAACAAGGCGAACACGATCGCGGGGGCCAGCCTCGCGCCTTCTGGTCGCAGATGTTTGCCCGTATTCCTGTCCCCCCGCCCCATCCGGAGCTTCTACCACCCCAATTCTATATCCGCGGCCCTGCCAGGGCAACGTGTCAGCCAGCTCTTCAATCGGGGCGGGGCATCGCGCCCGCCGGCGAACAGCGCAATAAAAAAGCGGTCCCTGTTGGGGCCGCTTCGATCTTCCTTGGTGCTCGCGCGCGGACGGCTAGTCCACTCGTTCCGTCCGCGTCCTATCCCTAATATCGCTCCAGATCTCGTTCATCGTATGGTGGATTTGGCGGCTGCGGTCGGTGTAGTGGGTATGCAGGAGCTCGTGGGCCTTGTGCGAATTGGGCGAGCCCAGGTAGTCGGCGTACAGCTTCTGCACGAGGGGGTTGTTGTGGGACTGGCGGAGCTTGGACTTCGTGTCGATGGCGTAGATCGCCGTCCAGCGCGGGCCCCGCGCCCCCTGGTAGCCCTTCTTGATCTTGGGCTGGCCACCGCCGCCGATGCAGCCACCGGGGCAGGTCATCACCTCGACAAAGTGGTACTGCTTTTCTCCCGAGCGCACGGCCTCGACGATCTTCAGGGCGTTCTTGAGGCCGTGGGCAGCGGCTACCTTGACGACCCCGAGGGCCCCAAGGTCGACCTCGGCCTCGCGCACGCCATCAAGGCCGCGCACGGGGGCGAACTCGATGCCGGGGAGCTCCTTGCCGGTCACCGCGAAGTAGACCGTGCGCAGGGCAGCCTCCATGACGCCTCCCGTGGCGCCAAAGATCTCCGCGGCCCCGGTGTAGGCTCCCATCCACTCGTTGTCGAACTTTGAGTCCTCAAGCTCAGCGAGCTTGATCCCCTCGTTGCGCAGCAGACGCGCGAATTCCCTGGTGGTGATGACGACGTCGACGTCGGCCCTGCCATCCTTGCCGAACTCGCCGCGCCCGGCCTCGCCCTTCTTGGCCGTGCAGGGCATGATGGAGACGACCCTCATCTTCGCCGGGTCGACCTTCATCCTCTCGGCGAGATAGGACTTCGCGATCGCCCCGAAGCACTGCTGGGGGCTCTTGGTGGTCGAGACGTGGCCGAGCATGTCGGGATGGAACTTCTCGATGTAGTTGACCCAGCCCGGCGAGCAGGAGGTGAAGAGGGGCAGGACCCCGCCCTCCTTGATCCGGGTCAGGAGCTCGGTGCCCTCCTCCATGATGACGAGGTCGGCGGTGAAGTTCGTGTCGAGGACCACGTTGGCCCCGAGCTTCTTGAGGGCGGTGATGATCCTGCCCTCGACGTTGGTGCCGGCTGCCATGCCGAACTCCTCGCCCAGGGCTACACGAACGGCGGGGGCGAACTGGAAGACGGTGAAGACCTCGGGGTCGTAGAGATAGTCCACGACCCGCTCGGTGTCGTCCTTCTCGGCGAGGGCGCCCGTGGGGCAGACGAGGGTGCACTGGCCGCAGGAGACGCAGTCCGAGGAGGCCATGTCCTTGGCGTTCCTCACGCCCACTTCGGAGGCGAGGCCCTCGTTCTCGACGACCAGGATGTCGGTCCCCTGGACCTGGCGGCAGACCGTGACGCAGCGAAAGCAGCGGATGCACTTGGTCATGTCCCTGGTGATCGAGGGCGAGGAGGCGTCGCGGACGCGTCCCCGGTAGAACACGGGATCAGTGAAGCGGGTGTCCTTGAGGCCGACGAACTGGGCAACGTCCTGGAGCTCGCAGTCGCCGTGGCGTATGCAGGCGGCGCAGTCCTGGTTGTGGTCCGCGAGGAGGAGCTCGACCTGGAGCCTCTGCTTCTGGCGGAGGGCGGCGTTGCGGGTGGCGATGGAGAGGCCTTCCTCTACCGGAGTCGTGCAGGAGGTGACTGTGACCCACTCCCCCGCCCCCTCGCGCCTGACGTCGACGAGACATACCCTGCAGGTGCCTGGCCTATGGTCGAGGGCGTTCAGCTCGCAGAGGGTGGGGATGAAATGGCCCGTCCTGCGAGCGGCCTGGAGGATGGTCTCGCCCTCCTGGCATTCTATCGTTTTTCCGTTGATGACGGCGTTCATGCTTTTTAGCCTCCTACCTTTCCGTGACGACCGAATAGACGCGGTAGCAGCGCATGCAGCGGTTGGCCTCGCGGTACGCCTCTTCCTGGGTGATCGGCTTCTCGACCTCTTCGAAGAGGCGCTTGCGCACCTGGGGGTCGAGCTCCTTCGCGATCACGCGGTACTGCGCGTAGACCGGGGCCTTGATGCCGACCCCGTCGATGGCCTTGAGCTTCTCGAGGAGCTGGCTCATCCGGTTCTTCGGGCTAAAGCGCACCCAGCCGTGGCTCAGGTAATCGTCCATCGCCGCCGCGGCCTTCTCGCCCTGGCTCATGCCCTCGATGAGGGTCGCCGGTCCAGACACGGCGTCGCCGCCGGCGAACACTCCCTTGCGGGTGGTCATGCGGGTGTCGGGATCGACCTCGATGAGGCCATAGCGGTTGATCTTGATGCCCTCGTCGCCCTTGAGGAAGTGGTTGTCGACCTCCTGGCCGATGGAGACGACGACGAAGTCGGCCTGAAGGAGGTAGTTGGTGCCTTCCTCGGGGAGGACGGTCTTGCGGCCCTTCGCGTCGATCTCGCCGAGCTTCATCTTGATGAGCTCGATTCCCGTGACCTTGCCACCCTCGTTGACGATGCGCGTCGGGTGGGAGAGGAAGTGGAACTTGATCCCCTCCGCCTCGGCTGCCTCGACTTCCTCGTGGTCGGCGGGCATCTCGTCCTTGGTACGGCGGTAGACGAGGTGGACCTCCTCGACCCCCATCCGGAGGGCCGAACGCGCGCAGTCCATGGCGACGTTGCCGCCGCCGATCACCACGACCCGTTTGCCGAGCTCCACGGGCAGTCCCATGGTGATGTAGTAGTGGTTGATATAAAGAAGGAAGCGCACGCCGGTGAGGTAACCCTGCAGCGAGCGATCCTCGCCCGGGACCTCGAGGGCCTTGCCCTTGTGGGCGCCGATGCCGAGGAACACGGCCTTGTAGCCCTGCTTGGTGAGATCCTCGAGGCTGTAGTCGATGCCCATGCGCTTGTTGTAGAGGATGCGGCCCCCGAGGCTCGTGATGATGGAGACCTCGAGCTTGAGGACGCCCTTTGGGAGGCGGTACTCGGGAATGCCCACGGCGGCCATGCCGCCACCCTCGGTCATCGCCTCGAAGACATCGACCTGGTAGCCCCGGAGCAGCATGTGGTAGGCCGCCGCTATGCCCGCGGGGCCCGCGCCAATGACGGCGACCTTGAGCTGGGCGGGCTTCTTCTCCTTGATGAGGGCGGGAGAGAACCACTTGTCGGTGACGTAGCGCTCGTGGTCGGCGACAAAGCGCTTGAGGATCTTGATCCCCACGGCCTGGTCGACGAGGGTGCGCCTGCAGGCCATCTCGCAAAAGCGCACGCAGACGCGGCCGCAGGTCGCGGCCATGGGGTATTTCCGGAGGATCACCCCCACCGAGTGGGAGAAGGCTCCTTCTTTGATGTAGTCGATGTACTCGGGCACCTCGACCTTGGCGGGGCAGGCCTCGATGCAGGGCGCGGTGACATAGCTCGTCGAGGACTGCTTTTCCTCGCCCTTATGGCCGATCCTTCTGGTGATCTCCTCGGGGAAGGACTTGAGGATCTCGAGGAGGGCGACGGTTGCCGTCTGCCCGAGACCGCACAGTGAGGTGTCCCTGACCTGCTCGGCGAGCTCGCGGATGAGCTCGTAGCTCTCCTCTCCCGCCCGGCCAGCCACGAGGTCATCGAGCTTGCCCTTGAGGATCTGCAAGCCCACCCTGCAGGGTGTGCACTTGCCGCAGGATTCCGAGGCTGCGCGGGAGAGGTACTGTAGCATCCCGTCGAGGAGGTCGACGTCGCGGTCGAAGGCGAAGAAACCCTTGCCCCCGAAAAAGGCCCTGATCCGGTTGCCAGGATCGAATTCCTCAAAGTGCTCGAAGCCAGCTGTCTCGTCGACCTCGAAATACTGGAGTTTCCTGGTGTCGACGACCTTGCGGTCCCACACACCGTATCTAACGACGGCCATGCTTCCTCCCTATGCCTTCGACGCGGGCACGAGGACCTCGCGGAAGAACCGCTCGGCGTCCTCGTACTTGAGCTTGTGGACTGTGTCCCCGACCTTCACCGAGACTCCCGCTTCCTGGCACTTGCCGAGGCAGAAGACGCCCTTTAGGCTCAGACGCTCGCCCAAGCCCTCTTTTTCCGCAAGCTCCATAAAGGTGCGGGTCACGATTTCCGAACCCTGGAGATGGCAGAACTCGCCGATACAGACCCTGACTTCCATGAAAAGCCCCTTAAGACGACGTTTTCGATCCGACCCCGGGCCCCGCGCAGGCGGGCTCCCAGAATCGCACCTCGCTCGCTGACGACAAAATTCTGGCTACTTCGTTGATTGTGTTATCGAGACTGGCGCCGAGGGAGGCGCATCTTTTGCGGAGAAACCCCCGTATTCAAACTTCAGTAGTATGGTCATCTGCGGATTTCCGCAATGCCCAATCGGTCCTTTTTTATTCGTCCCTTTTTTATCATTAAATGAACACCTTGTCAAGCTTTTTTTATCAAGTAATGAAGCCCGAGGATCACCGGCTGAAATGACGAAATATGTATCGATTCCCCCTCACGGGCATCGCAGCCTCGAATGCAGGGAAATCACGGGAAGAAATAGAGAAAATGGATTATATTCTATTAATAGAGGGTTTTCGGCAGGGCCTGGCCGTCCAGCGAGGCTCCGGACTCCAGGAGGCCTTGATGGTGAGGGAAGACATCCGTTCCATCCCAAGGCGGATAATCGCCTACTATGTGGGCCCGATCGACAAGGCCAGCATCTCGTACTGGCAGCGCCTTGTCTTCTATGTCATCAGCCTCACCGGGATAGTCGCAGGCAGCCTGTGCCTGGTACCCACAGTGGCCATTGTTGTCCACGATGGCCACCTGCTCGCGGCTGCCTTGCTGGTCCTCGTCTATGCGGTCAACGTGGCGGTCATCCTCGCCCCGGGCATCCCCATCACCGCAAAGACCCTCGTGATCGCCATCGACTTCTACCTCTTCGGCCTGGCCTCCCTGGTCCTCGCCGGGCCCGAGGGAGAGAGCGGCATATGGTTCTCGGTCTGCGTCCTCTTGTGCAGCCTCTTCGTCGGCCCTGGGCCGGCGGTCTCCTTCGCCTGCCTCGATCTCATCACGGGGATCGGCTTCGGAGTCCTGCACTCCAGGGGCCTCATTGGCTGGGAGGTCCTGAGCGGATTCTCCTTCTTGTCCTGGCTCGTCCAGTCCGGGAACATCTTTTTCATCGACATGCTCTTCGTGGCGGCCAACACCATATTCATCCGCGGGGTGGGCAGAACCTTCGGGTCCCTGAACGAGGCCCAAGCCCAGATAGGCTCGGCCCTCGCCGAGAAGGAGACCCTGATCCGCGAGCTCTACCACCGCTCGAAGAACAACATGCAGGTCATCTCCTCCCTCCTGGTCCTGCACTCGCGGGAACTGCCCTCGAACGAGGCCAAGTCCGTCTTCAGGGACGTGATCAGCAAGATCGGCGCGATGTCCCTCGTCCACCAGAAGCTCTATGAGTCACGCGACCTGTCCAAGGTGAACATCGCCGAATACATAAGGGACCTGGTGGCCCTGCTCAGGCGGAGCTATGGCGTGCCGCCGCAGAAGGTCGCCATCGAGATGGAACTCGAGGACAGCACGATGCTCATTGACAGCGCCATACCCTGCGGCCTCGTTGTCAGCGAGATAATCGCCAACTCCTTCAAGCACGCCTTCCCCGGCGACCGCCGCGGCTGGATACGGCTTGGCCTCCGGAACATCGACGAGGCCACCGTGGAGCTCTATGTAGCCGACAACGGCATCGGCCTTCCCGATGGCTTCGAGCCAGGGAAACATGGCCGGATGGGCATGAGAACCCTCTATACAGTTGTGCGGCACCAACTCCAGGGCAGCATCGAGCTCGGCCTCCAGGGCGGCCTGTCCTTCACGATCAGCTTCAAGCGGAGGCTCTACGACGAGCGGGTGGGCGGAAATGCCTGAGCGCGGGAGCGTCCTGATCGTCGAGGACGAGACCCTGACCGCCATGGCCCTCGCCTCCTATGTCCAGGAGAAGGGCTTCACCGTCGCGGGTCTTTCGGCCACCGGCGAGGACGCTGTCAGGATGGCGAGTTCGGAGAGGCCCGATCTGATCTTCATGGATGTCAGGCTCGCCGGTCCGATGGACGGAGTGGAGGCCGCGAATCTCATCCAGACGGTCAGGCCCACAGAGATCGTCATCATCTCGGGATACACGGACGCAATCGTGGAGCTCAGGCCCTGGGCGAGGAAGCCCCTGGCCTTCCTGTCGAAACCCATCGACTATGCCGACATCGACGAGATATTGAGGATCCTGGGCCAGGAATAGGCCTCTGGGGTGACCGTCTTCGCAGACTCCGGCCTCAAGTGCCTGAACACCGTGGTCTACCGCCGCTAGACGGCGCGCGGGCATCGTGCTCTAAACCACGAACTTGTCAGCCGCCTCCTTGACGTTGGCTATCATCTGGGCAGTCAGGGTGGTCGTGATGCCTATGGCGTCGTTGATCCCCTTGGATGACCACGTGATTCACCCGGCGCAAGCGCACGACCTGATCGAGGATCCCCGCGTTGCCGGTCCCCATCTCGTCGCTGCCCTTGCCGATCTCGTTGGTGAGGTCGCGCAGCCGTCCCAGGTCCTCCAGCATCCGCCTGCTGCCCGTGCTCTGTTCCTTCATGGCCCTGCCGATCTCCTGCACCGCCACGCCAAGCTCCCCCGACTTGTCAAGGATCGAGCCGAAGGCATCGACCGCCCCGGCAGAGGCGAGCCTCACCGCCTCTATCGATTCCTTCACGCGTCCAAGGTCCTGGCCTATGTCCTTGGCCTGGAGGGTGGACTGCTCGGCGAGCTTGCGGATCTCGTCTGACACCACGGCGAAGCCCCTGCCGGTCTCCCCCGCGTGGGCAGCCTCTATCGCGGCGTTCATGGCGAGGAGGTTCGTGCGGTCGGCGATCTCGGAGATCACCGCGACCGCCTCTCCCAGGCTCTCGGATAGCTTCACGATCGAGGAGACCGCCTCCCCCACCTCGTCGATGCGGCCCTTTCCCTCGCAGCCCTCTTCGAACAGGCGCCGCGAAGCCACATCGGAATCCTCGGCGTTCCTCGCGATGGAGGCGAGGTTCGCTATCATCTCCTCGACCGAGGCCGAGGATTCGGCGACGACACTGCCTTGCATCCCAATCATCTTGCCCAGGGCATCGACGCTCCGCGCCAGCTCCTCCATGGTGGCCGACACCTCGTTGACCGCGGCGGACTGCTCGGCGAGCTGCTCAGAAGTGTTGGCGATGCTGGAGTTGATCTGGGAAACCGCCGTCCCCGTCTCCCCCATGTTCACGCAGAGGTCCTGTCCCATGTTCTCGAGCAGACTGAGCTTTTCCTTGACCGTGCGCACGAGGGAGCACAGGTCGCCCACGAGGTCGTCAACGCAACCCGCTATCTTCCCGATCTCGTCGTGGCCGCGGGCTCCGGACTCGATCGTCAGGTCGCCCTTGCCCGCCCTCTCGACGGCACCGACCAGCTTGACGAGGGGGCGGGTGATGGACCTGATGGTCAGCATGACCACGAGGGCCGTCAGGAAGAGGCCAAGGAGGGCGGTGACGGCGACAGTGATCTTCGAAAGCTGCTGCTCGGCGAGGGCGTGGTTGTAGCCCTGGTCGCTTTCCTCCTGGATCAGGCCGGAGAAGGCCGAGAGCTCCTTGTCGAGGCCAATGAAAGCGTTTTCTGCGTCCAGGATGGCGGGGGCCGGGATCGCCTAGGCCTTTGCCGAGCGGATCGGGGCCGAGGCATCGGCGGCGATCCGGGCGTAGTCGCCGAAGGCCGTGGAAAGCGCGGAGATGGCGATACCGTCCTTTTCGCTGGTGCCGGGGAAGAAGAGAAGCTGGTCGAGGGTCCTCTTCGCCCCCGAGATGGCGGAGTCGAATTGTCCAAGGGCGTCCTTGAGGCGTGCCTGGTCGCCGCTCCCCAAGCCTATGGTGATGGCCTTGTAGAACACGGCCCGCGCCTCGGCGACATGGAGCTGTATCCTGAAACCAAGCTCCGTGAGGTTGCAGGTGACGATGTGCGAATCGCGAAGGGCCTGCGAGAGCTTGTTGAGGGCGTCAACAGACACCTATATGAGCATGGAGAGGCAGAGAAATACGACGGCTGAGAGGATGATCAGGCGCTGAAGCACCGTTCGCCTGCCCGGGGAACGCGGTTTCATCACAGGACTCCTTGGTTGCTCGCTTCGCTGAAGAGAAACGCGAGTCCTGCCCTGTGGAGGCGGCGGCCCCGAGTTGGGCGGATTATAGCACCAAGATCCCTTTGGGGAAGGATCAATCCGAGGAGTAGAGTTGCCTCCTGGCCTGCTGTGTCACTTGGCCACCGCGCGCGGGCCATAGGTCACCCCGCCGGTTACCTCGAGGGTGGTGCCGTCGATGGCCTCATTCGAGATGGCGAAGCCGATCGTCGCCGCGATCTCGGCCGGCTCGATGAGCCTCCCTATGTGGACGTCGCTCAGGATCGCGTTCAGCGCGTCCTGGTTCATTCCCTTGACCATTGGGGTTCCGACATAGCCCGGGGCGATCCCGACCGTCCTGATGTTCCTGATGCCCCTCGCCTGGAATTCCCCGGCGAAGATTCGCGGCCAGATCGCGAGGGCGGCCTTGGCGGACGAGTAGTTGAGCTGCCCCACCTGGCCAACCTTGTTCACGGATGAGATCACGAATAGCACGCCAGGCCAGCCTCCATTGACCATGCACACCGCTGCCTCGCGCAGGGTGATGAAGCTCCCCACGAGGTTCACCTCGATGACGCTGCGGAACTGGGCGCTGTCCATCACCTTCTTGACCTTGCCGGTTTCCTTGTCCGTGTTGATCACAAGACCGTCCCTGATAATCCCCGCGCAGGGAACGACGGCGTTGGTCCTTCCGTAGGCCGAGATGGCCCTGTCCATGAGGGCCGAGACATCCTCGTCCCTGGTGACGTCAACCTTGCAGCCCTCGGCCTCGCCCCCGGCCGAGCGGATCTCGGCGACGACCCTCTGGACCTGGTCTTCGGCGATGTCACCAAGGACGATCTTCGCGCCCTGGCCACAGAGGTATCTCGCCACTCCCTCGCCGATCCCGCTCGCCCCGCCGGTGATGACCACGACGCTGTCCCTGACCTGCATGCTGCACACTCCTTTGTGATGTTTCAAACCATGGATGCTAAGCCTTTCCCGCCTTGGCCTTGCCTAGCCCGGTCTCCTTGGGGATCACGATGCCGGCGCGTATGATCACGCTCGTGCAATAGACCGACTCGCTGGCCAACCTGAGCCCGGTGAGCTCGTTGCGCCGGTAGTTCCCGGGCGAGACTCCCACCAGCTTCTTGAAGGTCTTGATGAAATGGAAGACGTTGTTGTAGCCCACGACGCCGCTGATCTGGCCCACGTCCATCTCCGTCCCCGCCAGCAGCTCGACGGCCTTGTTGATGCGAACGTTCGTGAGGTAGGAGTTGATGGTGTCCCCGGTGTAGCCTCCCGCTCTCTTTTCCAATCCCTTCCCGCGTTTCTTTCGTCTGAACTATGAGAAAGCATCGCGGGAATCCCATGATCCAGGGCCTGGAAAACAATTCAGGTCACCACGGATTCCCGATATTCCAGGGGACAAGTCGGCGATAAAAGAAGCCGAGAATCCCGAAGGAAGTCCCGGCCTGATGCTGCACAAGGGATCGCCGGAGCGATCGTCGCC
>JANXYO010000002.1 GCA_025356015.1 Spirochaetaceae bacterium | reverse complement strand
CGGGGATCTTGAGCGAGGGTGTGCCGAGATAGCCCTTGCCGAAGACATAGGTGTCCATGTAGACGAGGAAGTCGTTCTTCGCGCGGACTCCCGTGCTCATGTCGGTGTAGAGGGCTCCGTTCCACCTTGCCCCGGGAGTGTACTTGCCGAGGGCGTCGTAGATGTCCTTGGTGTTGGTGACCTTGGCCTTGCCCTCGATGACGCGCTTGGCGAGCTCGCCAAGGCCTGCCGTCATCGAGAAGCCGGTGCTGTAAGCCCAGGTCCCGAGCCTTCCCGTGCCACCCTTCGCGACGACGGCGGCTTCGACCTTCTTCATGATCGCGGGGAAGTTGCCCGCTTCCTTGCTGAGGTCGAGGCCGAGGGCGCCGGGGAAGCCCATGAGGGGCGAGGCCGAGTCGGGCTCGACAAAGATGCCGTTCTTCGAGGCGAGGATCTGCTTGATGAGGGGCTCGGTCTGGGCGTCGTTGGTGCAGAACATGGCGACCTTCTCGCCGTTCGGACCGTACTTCTGGAGCCACTGGGGCACCTTCTCGAGAATGAATTGCTGGGCTCCCGCAATGCCGACATCGGAGGTCGGGTCGGGGGCGGTCTCGAAGGCGAAGTTGAGGCCGAGGTCCTTGCAGGCCTGCTCCATGATGGCCCGGCGGCGGCCAAGGCTCTCGTAGGACATGTGGCGGGGGAAGGAGATGTGGACGAAGGTCTTGGCGCCGAGCTGCTTGGCGCCCCAGACGATCGTGTAGCCGCGCGACACGAAGTCGGCGTCGAGGGCGAGGTCGGCGGCCTTCTGGATCACGAGGGGGTCCTCGGCGGGAAGGGCGGCGAGAAGGAGGATGTCGGGGCGCTTCGCCCTGATGCGCTTGTAGGCCTCGGCGACGCCGGGGAGGGCGTTGCAGGTCACGACTGCCTTCATGAGGGGGTCGTCGGAGAGGGCGACCAGGTTGGAGATGACGGTCTCCTGCTGGGACATGAAGTCATCGGGATAGGTGATGTGCTGGATCATCCCGCCGTCCTTGACTGAGCCGTATTCCTTGATGAGCTGCTCGGCGCCGCGGAGGTCGTCCTCGGACTGGGCGACGGTCTCGGTGCAGACACCGATGTGGAATTTCGCCGGCGCGGCGAAGGCCGAGCCGATGACGAGGAAGAGCCCGATCGCGAGGACGGACGCGACCTTAGCTGGACGATTCATGATTCCTCCTTTAAGGAACTTCTGGGGAAAATATCCGCAACTTTACACTGGTGCGGGCACATGTCAAGCCAAAACTCTGGGCCTCCAGCGTCCCACCTTTCCACTTTACAAAGAGCCCGCGGCGCCGGGATACTGTCGGCATGTCACGTTCCGAGCTCGAAGCCGTCCTTGATTTCATCCTGAACAGGGCGAGCGACACAGAATTCGGTGTCATAACCAAGGCCTGCGAGCGCAGGATCAAGGACAAGACTGTCTTCGCCAGCCTCGGCGGCAAGGGCCCCGGAGCCATGGCCCGCCGCATGGCCGACGAGCTCACCACGGGGGTCGGGGCCACCATGGAGAATGTCAGGACCTCGGTGAAGGGCTTTGTCGCCGACATCATCAGGAAGAACGCGCCGGAGATCAGCGAGGAGGAGCTCTCGGCCCTCCTCGACGAGTATGTGCCCCCTGCGGAGAAGCCGGGGACGAGGAAGAGCGAAGTCTCGCCACTGCCGCCCGAGGCCCTCCTCGGCATGGTCCGCTCCTTTGTGGAGTATTCCGAGGAGCGCATGGCCCCGAGCAGGCAGAACCAGCTCTGGGAGGCGAATCCCCGCTGGCAGGACGAGTACTGGAAGGCCTTCCCAGGCGAGGTGAAGACCCTCGTCAAGGCCTATCTCGAGGGCGAGATCGACGGCGATACCTTTGGCACGGCGATCCTTTCAGTGCTCGGGCTTTGAAAAAGTCCTGGCCTGACTTGCCGCGGCGGCATGGTCGCAAAGCGGACTTTCAGGATTGGGAATTTCATGCTATGGTGTCGGCGTATCAATTAGTGATCTTCCCCCCACGCAAGGCGGTAATATGGAAACTGTCCTCATCGACGGGCATGGCCTCGGCCTCAAGCAGCTTGCCCTCGTGGCCCGATATGGTTCCAAGGTCGAACTCTCGGCGGCGGCGGCCACCAAGATCAACGCGTCCCGCCGGATAGTCGACCACTGCGTCGACGAAGGCCTCGTCCGCTACGGCATCACGACGGGCTTCGGCAAGTTCTGCGACGTCGTCATCTCGAAGGAGGAGAACGCCCTCCTCCAGCGCAACCTCATCATGAGCCATGCCTGCGGCATCGGGGATCCCTTCCCCGAGGAGGTCGTGCGGGCCATGATCCTCTTACGCGCGAACGCCCTCGCGGTCGGCTTTTCCGGAATAAAGCTCGAGACGGTCCAGGCACTCGTGGCGATGCTCAATACCGGCGTCACGCCCGTGGTTCCTGACAAGGGCTCGCTCGGCTCCTCCGGCGACCTTGTGCCCCTCTCCCACATGGTCCTCGTCCTCCTGGGCATGGGTGAGGCGACCTACAGGGGCAGGCGCATGAGCGGCGCCGAGGCCCTCGCCGCCGCTGGCCTCCACCCCATCGCGCTCGCCGCCAAGGAGGGCCTCGCCCTCATCAACGGCACCCAGGCCATGACCGCCGTGGGCGCCCTCGCCTGCTTCGACTCAGGCAAGCTCCTGCGCACCGCGGAGCTGGCGGCCGCCCTCACTACCCAGGCCCTCCACGGGATCACCGACGCCTTCGATCCAAGGCTCCACGAGCTGCGCGGCCAGGCCGGCCAGGTCGCCTCGGCCAAGGCCCTGCGGGACTTCCTGGCAGGCTCGAGGATGACGACGCGCCAGGGCCAGGAGAGGGTCCAGGACGCCTATGCCCTGCGCTGCGTGCCCCAGGTCCACGGGGCAAGCCGGGACGCGATCGAATATACGTCCGGCATCGTCGCGCGCGAGCTCAACGCGGTCACCGACAACCCCATCATCTTCCCCGACGGGGACATCATCTCGGGAGGCAATTTCCACGGCCAGCCCGTCGCCCTCGCCATGGACTTCCTGGGCATCGCCCTCGCCGAGCTCGCCAACATCTCCGAGCGCCGCATCGAGCGCCTCGTCAACCCGAGCCTCTCCAACGGCCTGCCCGCCTTCCTCTCCTCCAACGGCGGCCTCAACTCTGGCTTCATGATCGTCCAGTACGCAGCCGCATCCCTGGTGAGCGAGAACAAGATCCTCGCCCACCCCGCGAGCGTCGACTCGATCCCCTCGAGCGCGAACCAGGAGGACCACGTCTCGATGGGCACCATAGCGGCGCGCAAGGCCAGGTCCATCCTCGAGAACCTCAGGCGGGTCCTCGCGATCGAGATCCTCTCGGCCTGCCAGGCGGTCGACCTCCGCGGTGGCCCGGCGGGGCTCTCTCCCGCGACGGCCGCCGCCTACCGCCTCGTGCGCTCGGCCGTGCCGACCCTCGGCCCCGACCGGGTCATGTATCCCGACATCGAGGCCGTGATCGCCCTCGTCGCCGAGGGCTCCCTACTCCGCGCAGCCGCCGACCACCTCGAGGCCGCAACGGCCTCAGAGCTCCTCGAAACTCCATAAGGAGGACTTTAGCCCATGGCCAACAGAGCACCTTCCGCAAGCGCCATGACCGTCTCCCTCGACCTGGACGAGCTGCCGCCCAAGGCCGTCTTCGAGCCGGGCATCCGCCGCGCACCCAAACGCGAGGCGGCCCTAAGTCCAGAGCGGGAGGTCCTCGCCCTCGAGAACGCCCTGCGCTACATCCCCGGGAAGTGGCACGAAGCCCTGGCCCCGGAGTTCCTCGCCGAGCTGCGCGAGCGCGGCCGCATCTATGGCTACCGTTTCAGGCCCGCGGGGCCGATCATCGGCAAGAGCATCGATTCCTATGCCGGCGCCTGTGTCGAGGGCCGGGCCATGCAGGTCATGATCGACAACAACCTCGACTTCAAGGTGGCCCTCTACCCCTACGAGCTCGTCACCTACGGGGAGACAGGCCAGGTCTGCCAGAACTGGATGCAGTACCGCCTCCTCAAGAGGTACCTCGAGCTCGTCGACGATAACTGCAGCCTGGTCGTCGAGTCGGGCCACCCCCTGGGCCTCTTCAAGAGCCATCCCTACGCTCCCCGCGCCATCGTGACGAACGGGCTCATGATCGGCATGTTCGACAACCAGAAGGACTTCAACATCGCGGCCGCCCTCGGGGTGGCGAACTACGGGCAGATGACGGCCGGAGGCTGGATGTACATCGGTCCCCAGGGCATCGTGCACGGCACCTTCAACACCCTCCTCAACGCGGGCAGGCTCAAGCTCGGCATCCCCGCCTCGGGCGACCTGCGAGGGCGGCTCTTCGTCTCCTCGGGCCTCGGCGGCATGTCGGGCGCCCAGGGCAAGGCCGCGGTGATCGCCGGCGCCGCCTCGATCATCGCCGAGGTCGACCCCAGCCGCATCGAGACCCGCCACAGCCAGGGCTGGGTAGACGCCGTCGCCAAGACCCCGGACGAGGCCTTCCGTCTCGCCGCCGAGGCCCAGGCCGCGATGCGCCCCATAGCCGTCGCCTTCGAGGGCAACATCGTCGAGCTCCTCGAGCACGCCGACTCGCACAGGGTCCACATCGACCTGCTCTCCGACCAGACCAGCTGCCACGCGGCCTACGAGGGCGGCTACTGCCCGTCAGGCCTCTCCTTCGCGGAGAGGACCCGCCTCCTGGGCCAGGACAGGCCCGCCTTCGCCAAGCTCGTGGACGCCTCCCTGCGCCGCCACTTCGAGGTGATACGACGCCTCACCGAGAAGGGCACCTACTTCTTCGACTACGGCAACTCCTTCCTCAAGGCCGTCTATGACGCCGGGGTACGAGAGGTCTCGAAGAACGGGGTGGACGAGAAGGACGGCTTCATCTTCCCGAGCTACGTCGAGGACATCCTGGGACCCGAGCTCTTCGACTACGGCTACGGCCCCTTCCGCTGGGTCTGCCTCTCCGGCAAGAGCGAGGACCTGCGCAAAACCGACGCCGCGGCCATGGACTGCATCGACCCCGAGCGGCGGGGCCAGGACCGCGACAACTGGGCCTGGATCCGCGACGCCGAGAAGAACCACCTTGTCGTTGGAACGCAAGCGCGCATCCTCTACCAGGACGCCCTCGGCCGGATGAAGATAGCCCTGAGGTTCAACGAGATGGTGAGAAAGGGCGAGGTGGGCCCCATCATGCTCGGCCGCGACCACCACGACTGCGGGGGCACCGACAGCCCTTTCCGCGAGACGAGCAACATCAGGGACGGCTCGAACGTGATGGCCGAGATGGCCACCCAGATCTTCGCCGGCAACGCCGCGCGCGGGATGAGCCTCATCGCCCTTCACAACGGAGGCGGGGTGGGGATCGGCAAGTCGATCAACGGAGGCTTTGGCCTGGTCCTCGACGGGAGCGCCAAGGTCGACTCTGTCATTGGCATGGCCATGCCCTGGGATGTCATGGGCGGGGTCGCCCGCCGCGCCTGGGCGCGCAACGAGCACGCCATCGAGGTCTGCGAGGAGTACAACCTCGAGCACTCGGAACTCGGTCGCATAACCCTGCCCTACGTCGCCGACAAGGGAAAGCTGCGCCGCCTCGTGGAGAAGACCTAAGAAAATGCACGCCACGGAGGCACACAGCTTCGGCCACCGTGGCGTGCATTCCTCTTTTTCCCGGGCCCTAGCTCATCAGCCTTTTCGCCATGGCCGCCTGGGCGGGCCTTGGAAGGAAGCGCACACCGAAGGCCGAGAGCTTGTTGACAGCGCCGGGTACGATCTCGGCCCTTCCGCGCAGGAGGGCCGAAACCGCCGCCCTGGCCACGGGAGCCGCCTCCATCATCGTCGCCCGCTTGAAGGCGTTGTCCTCGTGGCCAGCGACAGTGTGGAAGGCCGTGCGGGTCACCCCCGGCGAGAGCACGGTCACCGAGACCCCCGTGCCAGCGAGCTCGCTCCTCAGCGCCAGGCCGTAGCTGAGCACAAAGGCCTTGGCCGCCGCGTAGCTCGCGTAAAGGGGAGTGGGCTGGAAGGCCGCCGTCGAGGCGGTGAGGAGTATCCTCCCAAAGCCAGCCGCACGCATCGCGGGCACGAAGAGCCTCGTCATCCGCGCCACGGCCTTGATGTCGAGATCGAGCATCGCATCCTCTATCTCCGCCGAGATGGTCTCGAAGGGACCGTATGCGCCGAAGCCCGCGTTGTTCACGAGGATCGACACCTCGATGCCGCGGGATTCGAGGGCCTTTAGGAGGCGTTCCGGAGCGCCCTTCTCGGCGAGGTCGGCGCTCACCACGTGGATCTCGGTCATCCCGAGGGCCTGGATGTCCCTGGCCAGGGCCTCCATCTTCTCCGTCCTCCTGGACACGAGGACTAGCCTCGCCCCCCGCGCCGCCAGCTCCCGGGCGAGCTCAGCGCCTATCCCCGACGAGGCCCCACTCACCAGGGCCCACTTTCCCTCAAGCTCCTTAGCCATCGCTCCTCCTCCAGATTGACATCATTGATCAATCTGTCACAACCCCGCTTGGCAGAGTTACCGGGGCTCGATATCATGCACAGTAACATAGGATTGGAGGACTTTGCCAATGTCCGTAAAACGCGATTTCGGCCTGCGCCTTGATAGACGTGATCCCGAGGAGCGAAGCCGCCTCATCGCCTACATAAACCTCAAGCTAGCGGGCCAGGGCCTGCCCTTCTACGAGCGCGAGGGCACGCAGTTTGTCGAGCTCGCAAGCAACATGCTCGCGAACTACCGGGAGAAGAACAGGCTCCTGGCAGGCTACCTCCCCCCGGCCGACCGGCGCATCCAGGACTTCCTTGATTCCTGCTTGGGCGACCTCGGCCTCCAGAGCCTCCCGCGCATACCCACCGATACCTTCGTCCTCGACCGCTGCGGCATGGCCCGCGAGCTCTCCCTCCCTCCCGCCGGGCACAAGCACATGTCGCCTTCCCTCACCTCCTACCGCGTGCGCAACGGAGTCCTCCACAATCCGGCCAGCGACAGGCGCACCACCGAAGGAGTCTTCCATGTGGTCCTGGACGGCCTCCCCGTTCCCCCCGACAAGAAAGCCGTGCCCAGGCTCGCCTTCGCGAGGATCCTTGCCGCCGCTGTGAACCCGCCCGAGGAGCTCCTCGAGCTGCCCTACACCTCGCTCCAGGAATCCCGGGCGAAGACCTTCATCTCGATCCTGCTCAAGCCCTGCGTCAGGCCTTCCGTCCCCGCCTTCTGTGAGGAGCGCTACATGGACGTGCGCTTCTTCGCCCCGGGCTCCCTCGCGGCCAGCCTCGATTTCGTCGAGTCGATCTTCGGCAACTCGGGCGACCCCTACGTCGCGGAAAACGACTCGGCCCTCGATCCCATGGGCTGGACGGGCACGACCGGCTGCATAATCCTCGCGACCCACCTCACCACCCTCACCAAGAAGGAGCTCGGCCTGCCCCCCTGGGAGGAGGCTGATGAGCGCGAGCGCCGGGACGGCATGGCCTGGAAGGACCCGCAGGAGCTCTACAACGAGGGCAAGGCCTTCAAGATCTGCGCCCGCGACGAGCGCGGGGTCATCGTGTCGATCATCGCGGACAACTACTTCGGCTATTCAAAGAAGGAGATCAAGGCCCAGATTTCCTACTCCGCGAACCTCCTGGGCCTGGCCGAGGAGGAGCACTCCGGCGGCGCCCTGGTGTTCCCGTCCTACAACCTCGGCACGCGCTTCGTGCCCGACACGAACCTGCGCTCCAGGGGCCACAACCTCAAGCATGTCCTCGAGCTGCTCAAGGGCCGGGCCGGGCTCCAGAGCGAGGGCTATGCCGTCGACCTGCTTCATCCCGAGATCGTCTATCTTCCCGAGGACGCGGTGATCTCCCTCGAGGACCAGACCGCCCGATGGAAGAGCGGAGCCGGCACGGCCAGCCTCGGGGTGCGCCCCGACAAGGTCTACATACACCCCACTGGCTACCGGGTCCACATGGAGCGCCACCCGGCCTCGGGCGCCTGGCGCCTCGTGGGCAGCTCGGCCGAGGGCCTGCTATGCCACAAGCCCAGCACCGTTTCGGGAGGGGGCAAGTCCGAGATCGCGAAGTCGATCTCAGACGCCATCAGCTACTCCCCCCTGATCATCGCCGACTACGAGGCCGACATGGCCGCGTTGCGCGCCATCATCGAGCACGGCTATTCGAAGCGCTTCAAGAGCGGTCTCGCCCCCGCCGGCGGAGACAACCGCTCGGTCCTGTCCGAAGGTCGTTCCCTGGGCTCGGTGATCAAGCTCCTGTCGCCCTCACCCCTGTACACCGACGAATACAACGCCTGGCTCAAGACCCTTCCCGAGCGGATCAAAGCCCTCGTCTTCCTCGTCAAGCGCTTCTACCGGCCCGACTGGGGCGGGGACTGGGCCTCGCGCTTCACCGTCGACGCGGTGAACGGCGGCAAGGGCAACATCCTCAAGTACCAGGGCAGGCCCGTCCAGGGCTCCTACCTCCGGGTCGGCCGCGACGAGAAGGGAGTGCGCAGGACCTTCAAGCTCAGGCAGGACTTCATGCCCGCTGCCAAGGTCCAGTGGGAGGACGACATCACCGCGAGCGTGGTGGCTCCCGCGAAGGGCCTCGAGCACCTGCCCGACTGGGCCGCCGCCCTCCAGGCTGAGTCAGGTTCCCTCAAGTTCTGCGTCAATGTCGAGGCGCGCTTCTTCCAGCGTCCCGACGACGCGGTGGTGCGCGGCTACGACAAGCAGGCCGAGAAGGACCTCTCCCGCGGCGACAACTTCATCTCGAACTTCGAACCCTTGAGCCGCGAGACGGCTGCCTCGATGGCCGAGAAGATCGTCAGCCTATCGGAGTATTCCGAGCCCATGCGGAGCTTCATCGAGGCAGCAGCCGCCGACCCTGACTGCGAATGGCTCGTCGCCTCAGACCGCCCGAGGATTGTGGACGGGGCCCCCTCAAAGAACCCGCGCTACCTCCAGCTCGATCCCTCCTGGTCAGACCCCCTCTCCCGATACCTCGCCGACCTGGGACCCAGGCTCTACCGGCAGGTCCCCCTCGAGAGGACCGTCCTCCACCCCGTGGGTGCCGTCCTGCCGGGCAGACGCAACAACCCGCCCGACCAGGCCGCGGGCATACGCTCCCTCGCCGTCTATGGTCCGATCCACTACCAGGACCTGCCCGAGCTCTTCATGGACTTCGTCTGCTCCCTCACGGGCAAGAGCCCCTCGACGACTGGGGCGGGGAGCGAGGGCGCCCTCACCAAGGGCCCCTTCAATTCCCTCGTGCCCACCACCGACCTCGCCAACGCCCTCCTCGCCTTCATCCTCACCGGATCGGGTGGCTTCACCACCGCGGCGGGGCACATCGGCCGGAAGTACCGGATGGAGCATGACATCTCCCTCCTCGTCCCCGAGCTCTGGTCGAGGCTCGCCCCCGAGGAGAGGGATCCGGAATTCCTCAAAAGCAATGACTACCTGGAGAGGGTCGAGGACTTCAGCTTCCAGGGCCGGAACATCCCGGCTAGCAGGCTCGGATGGCGCATAACGCCTCTGTTCGCCGCGACCTACCTGGGCAGGATCTTCGACACTCCCTCTGCCGTCTTCGCCGACGACATGCTACGGCCCGAGCTGCAGTCGATGGAGGATTTCGTCGACGGGATAGAGAACATAGCCCAGGCCCAGGCGAAGTCGGCCGCGGCCTACCTCGAGGACGGCTCGGCCGACGCGGCCATCCCCCCCTTGCGCGCCCTGTTGTACGTCATGGCCACGGGCTGCTTCGAAGGGAAGAGCATCCACGAACCCTCTGTCCGCGCCCTTTTCACCAAGGACTATGTCCTGTCCTCGCCCTGGTACCGGGACAGGCTGGAGCGCTACCGCAATCGGGAGATCGGCCACCTCGAGGCCTCGGTCGCCTATATCCGCAGCTACCTCGCCGAGAGGGCCGAGGGCGGCTCGGCGGTTTCGGTGGAGGCACGCGCGCGCTTCAAGCGCGCCGAGGCGAGGCTCGAGGCCCTCATGGACGCGAACTACCTCGAGCGGATCAAGGGAACCATCGGCCTCGATCCGCTGTTCCGGGGGAAAAAATAGGAAGCATGAAAGGCAAGCTCCGTGGTTGCATTTCTCCTCTATTCCATTCTTCAGCTTGTCCCCAGGAGGCCCTTGACCACCTGGCTCAGGCGGATGAGGTCGGCCTCCGACCTCTGCGACCACCAGGCCGCGTTGAGGCGTATGTAGTCGTTGAACTTGTGGCTGGGCGAGAAGACATAGCCCGGGGCGATGGTGATGAAGGCCTTCAGGGCCTCGCGGTAGAGCCGCATCGAGTCGAGGCCCCCCGGCAGCTGGACCCAGAGCACGAAGCCGCCCGAGGGCTCGGTGACCCTGGTGCCCTCGGGGAAATGGGTGGACACCGATTGGGCGAGCTCGGACATCTTCTGGGCGTAGGCCCGCCTGATCTTTCGAAGGTGCTGGTCGTAGCCTCCGCTCTCGAGGAAGCGGGCGATGGTGAGCTGGGGCAGGACCGAGGTGCGGACGTTCAGGGCGTACTTGAGCCTGCGCACCTTCGTGAAGTACCTGCCTGGGGCCACCCAGCCGATGCGGTAGCCGCTGGATATGTCCTTCGCCCATGACGAGCACAGAAGGACGTTGCCGCTCTCGTCGAAGGACTTGGCCACCCTGGGCCTGCGGTCTGAGAAGTGGAGCTCCCCGTTGATGTCATCCTCGATGAGGGGAATGCCCCGGCCCTCCAGGAAGGCGACGAGGGCGTACTTGCTCTCGTCGTCCATGAGGCTGCCCGTGGGATTGCTGAAATTGGTCATCGCGACGACGGCCTTCACGGGGTGGTTGTCGACAGCGAATTTGAGGGCGTCGAGGCTCATCCCCCTGCCAGGATGGGTCGGGATCTCCAGGGCCCGCAGGTGCTGGGCCTCGAGGGCCATCAGGATCCCGAAATAGGTGGGGGATTCGATCGCGACAAGGTCCCCGGGCTCGCAGAGGGCCTGGAGGCAGAGACAGAGGGCCTCGGTGCAGCCGGCCGTTATCACGATCTTGTCCGGCGGAAGGTCGCAGCCGTGGGTGAAGGCGCGTTGGGCGACCTGGATCCTGAGCTCCTCCCTTCCCTCGGGAGCCCCGATGATGCTGTCGGGAAAACCGCCCTCCCTCGCGAGCTCGGCCAGGATACGGTTGAGCCTCGCCGTGGGAAGGAGGGCAGGATCGGGCAGGGCCGCCCCGAACTGGGCGAACTCGGGCTTCAAGGTGTCCTGGACGAGCTGCTCGGAGACATCGTCGATGCTGACGTGGGTGGGGTCGCCCTGGAAGGATGAGAAGTCGGGCTCGGGGGCCCTCGTCCTCGCCCTTGATTTCACATAATAGCCCGACTGGGGTCTCGCCTCGATCAGGCCACGGTTTTCGAGGAGCTCGTAGGCGTGGACGACGGTCGAGAAGCTGATCTCGCGCTGGATGCTCGTCTCGCGGATCGAGGGTATGCGCTCCCCCACGGGAAAGGTCCCCGCGAGGATCTGGGACTCGAGCTCGAGGGCGAATCGCTCGTACAGCGGCAGCTTCTTCGAATCACCCACGCGCGGCCTCCCCTTGGAAAGGGGCATTATGTTCCAGCACTGGCCCCGATTCAATCCTCGAAAGCCAGGCCTCAAGACCGCACTGGCGAATTGCTCCCGAAGTCCCTATAATTCCGCAAATCGGGAGGCGGCATGGCAGGCGATCTTCTCATCACGAACATTGGCGAACTGGCGACACCCCAGGGCAGCGCAGGCGTCAGGGGCAAGGACATGGGCCGTCTGGCGGTATGGAAGGACGCGGTCGTGCTGATCCGCGACGGGATCATCGAGTACGCGGGCTCACCCGAGGGCCTCGATGGCGAGAGCGTCGCCGACCTTCCGGTCATCAACGCCCAGGGCCGGGCCCTCGTCCCCGGCTTCGTCGATTCCCACACCCACTTTGCCTTCGCCGGCTACCGCGACGAGGAATTCCAGTGGCGGGCCGAGGGCCTGCCCTACATGGAGATCCACCGCAGAGGCGGGGGCATCAGGCGGAGCATGGAGGCGACCCGGGCGGCCGAGCTCTCGGACCTCGTCGCCGTGGGAGAGAAGCGGCTCTGGACCATGCTCGGCCTCGGGGTCACCACGGTCGAGGGCAAGTCGGGCTACGGCCTCGACATGGCCACCGAGCTCAAGCAACTCGAGGCTATGGGTATCCTGGCCGACCGATCCCCGGTGAGCATCGTCCCCACCTTCATGGGACCCCACTCGACCCCGCCCGAATACGAGGGCCGGACCTCAGACTACATGGATTTCGTGATACGGGAGGTCCTTCCCGCGGCCAGGATCCAGGGCATCGCCCAGTTCGCGGATGTGTTCTGCGAGAAGGGTGTATTCGGCATCGAGGACTCGAGGCGTTATCTCCAGGCGGCCAAGGCCATGGGCTTTGGCCTCAAGCTCCACGCCGACGAGATCGAGCGCATCGGGGGAGCAGGCCTCGCCGCCGAGCTCGGCGCGACCAGTGCCGACCACCTGCTCAAGGCCTCGGCCGAGGACATAGGGAGGATGGCGGAGGCAGGAGTGGTCGCGACCTGCCTGCCTCTCACGGCCTTTACCCTGCGCGAGCCCTACGCCGACGCCCGCGGCATGATCGACTCAGGCTGCATCCTCGCCCTGGCCTCGGACCTCAATCCCGGGTCCAGCTACAGCCAGTCCATTCCCATGATCTTCGCCATCGCATCGCTGTACATGGGTCTCACGATCGAGGAGACCTTGACAGCCCTCACCCTGAACGGGGCCGCCGCCCTAGGGCTGGCGGACAGGATCGGCTCGATCGAGGAAGGCAAGGCGGGCGACCTCGTGCTGCTCGACGCGCCCTCGATCCGCTTCCTTGCCTACAATGTGGGGATGAACCAGGTCGTCGCGACAATCAAGGAGGGTGAAGTTGTCTACCGCGGTTGATGCGAGCCACAAGGGGAAGCGGGCATTTTCGCCTGCCCGGGCCATCGAGGCCGTCTATGCAGGAGCCGACTACAGGACCCGCAGGAGGGCCAGGGCCCTCCTCGCCATCGACGTGATCCTGGGCCTGGCGGCCCTGGTCTACGGTCTTGGCCGCCTCGCCTTCCTTCCCGGCCCGGTGGCCTATGTCGCGATCCTGTCCTGCCTCCCCTTCCTCCTCTCCCTTGCCCTGCTCGCCCGGGGCCACCACCTCGCCGCCTCGACCCTGACCATCCTCTGCTCGTGGGCCGTCGTCACCGTCCTCATATGGGTCGACCCCCTCGCTTACCCCTACGAGTCCTTCGAGTACGGCCTCTACCTCCTTGTCGTCATCTTCGAGACCGTCCTCATCGCCGAGCGGCCCTGGCAGGAATACGGGATAGGGGCCATCGCCCTGGTCTCGATCGCAGCCCACTACCTCCTGCGGGTCATGCCCCTCGGCAGCGCCGACCCACAGGTCCACCCCACGTCGAACTTCATCATCGCCCTCTTCATGATCCTGGTCGCCCAGTCCCTGACCTTTGTCATGTCGAGGATGAACCGCGAGGTCCTCGCGATGGCCGAGGCCGAATCGGCGGCCAACGCGGCGAGGGCCGCGGGCCTCGCCGCAGTCCTCCAGAAGTCCAGGGCCGGACTCGCCCTCGGGGCTAGCATCATCTCGAGGGCCGACAGCCAGATCCAGCTCGCGATGGAAAACCGCGTGGCCCTCGACGAGGAGGCTGCCCAGGCCGCCCGCCTCGTGGGGATCGCCGCCGACCTCGAGCGCGTCTCGGCCTCGGTCGAGGCAGAGGGCGACGCTGTCGAGGCCGCCCTGCACGAGCAGGAAGCCTCGGCGTCGGGCATAGCCTCGGCCCTCGAGGCCATAGGCAGCTTCGCCCTCTCGCTATCGAACGCCACGAAGGAGCGCAAGGACAGGCTCGAGGGCCTCGAGGCGGGCTTCGCCGCCGCCGATGCGACAGCGAGCCAGGCCGCCGCTTCGATAGACGGAATCGCCTCCCGGGCGAAGGACCTCCTCGAGCAGGTCGCCACAGTGTCCAAAGTCGCCTCGAAGACAAACCTTCTGGCGATGAACGCGGCCATCGAAGCCGCCCACGCAGGCCACGCGGGCACCGGCTTTGCCGTGGTCGCCAGCGAGGTGCGCAAGCTCGCCGAGGACGCGAACATGAGCGCCAAGGAGATAAGCAAGGCTCTTCGCGAGGCCGTCGACGCCACAGCCACGGCCGCCGAGCGCAGCCGCTCCTCCAGGGCGAGCTTCATCGCGATCCGGGAGGAATCTGGCGCCTTCCTCCACTCCCTCGACGAGGTCTTCTCGAGAGTGAACGACCTGGAGGCCGAGATGCGCGGCATCGCAGAGGCCGAGGCGGGCTCCCAGGCTGCGACGCGCCGGGTCTCGACGGCCGTCTCGACCTTGAGGAACTCCGACTCCCAGAACCGACAGGGAATCGGCGAGGTGAGACGGAGCGTCGCGACCCTCGAGGCGGCCACCGCGGGCCTGCGCGCGGCGACCGAGCGGATCCACTCCGAGGCGCGCGCCATAAAGCTGCTCGGAGAGGAAAACGGTGCCCATCTTGAAAGGTTGGACGCCGAGGTCCAAGACCTCCTGCGCTCCTCGACGGGCGGCTAGGGGCTAGGGCGGCCAGAGCCCCTAGTCCTCTGCCATCGCCCCCGCGTCCGGGGCGCTTGAGCCCCGGGCTTCCTTCGTGTTCCTCGTGGCGGCATAGAGGGCGACCGCGATAATCACTGTGGAGAAGGCCACGGCGAGGGGCAGCGTCAGCCTTTCGTGGTACAGGAAAAGGCTCAAGGCCAATTGGCAGCTGGGTGAGATGAACTGGATGAAGCCCATGCGTGTCAGGGTTATCTTGTTGGCTGCAGAGGCGAAGCAGAGCAGAGGCACGGCAGTCACGACACCGGAAAAGGCCAGCATGAAGGTCGCCACATGGTCGCCTGCGCCAAAACTCCCTCTTCCGGACACATGCTCGACGACGAGGTAGGCAAGGGCGACAGGGGCGAGAAAGAGGGTCTCGGCCGCAAGGCCGGTCATGGGATCAAGGCCGACGCGTTTCTTGACGTAGCCGTAGAGGGCGAAGCTCGCAGCCAGGGAGAGGGATATCCAGGGCGGGCCGCCGAGCATGACGGAGGCCACGGCCACTCCAAGGCTGGCGAAGCCGACCGCCCAACGCGTCCACAGATCGAGCCTCTCGCCGAGGAAGAGGGTTCCCAAGGCCACGGACAGGAGCGGATTGATGTAGTAGCCGAGGGAGGACTCGGTCACGTGTCCATTGTTCACGGCCCAGATGTAGATTCCCCAGTTCATGGTCACCAGGACGGCGCTGGCCGCGAGGGCGGCCGCACGTCTTCCGTTCCTGATCACCACTACCAGGCCCTTCAGCCTGCCCGCCATGGCCAGGATCCCTAGAGTGAAGACAGCTGCCCAGACTATGCGGTGGGCAAGGATCTGCAAGGGGTCGATGCCCGCGAGACGCTTCCAGTAGAGGGGGAAGAGGCCCCACATGCTGTAGGCGCCAAAGGCCGCGAGGGTCCCCAGTCTGGCGACCTTTGAAGCCGAATGGTCGCCAGACTGGGCACCGCTCGACTCTCGCGTTTTTTCCACGGGCGCCGGCGATGGGCCCTCGGGCTTCCCTGGCTTCGATACATCTTTTCGCATCGTCTGATAGTAGCGCCGGGGCGGCCGGAGCGCCAAGCTCGTCCCGATGCGAGGGACAGCTTACTTGCCGGCCTCCTCGAGCATTGACTTGGCAAGAGCGAGGTCATCGCCGACTAGGAGCTTGGCGTCTATGGCCGTCTTGAGCACTGACCGGGCCTCTTCCACGGCACCGGACTCGAGGTCCAGTCGGGCAAGGAGGAGGGCGCGCGGGCCTGCCCAGGGACCAGAGGCGGGAATCGTCCTGAGGGTCATGACGGCAGGCACGACCGAGTCGGCGGCCGCGAGGGCCCAGGCCTTGCCATACAAGGCTCCGTCCTTCTGCTCGCCTTCGGCGGCATCGGCGGCTTCCGAGAACTTGTGCGAGGCTTCGGCGAAACGCCCATCGCGGGCCAAGGCGCGGGCCTCATCCATGAGGACGTCGGGGTCGGGGCCTTCTGAGGCCCAGGTTATCGTCTCTCCCGCAGGTTCCACGGCCGCGCCTCTGACGCCTGCGACGGCGGTCTGGCTCGCGCGGGCGTTGGGATCGACGAGCCTTCCCAGCTTGTCGACGGTGGCCGAACGCTTCTTTGTAGCGTCCGCCCCGCCCTTGAGGAGGGATTCAAGGGGGAACATGCCCGCCGCCGTTATGGCCACCTTTCTCTTGCCGTCCGAGAATTCCGCCACCGCGCCTGCCCCCAGACGCACAGTGTCCTGGCTGTCGACCATGTCGCCTACAGACAGCAGCCGCCAACTCGAGCCGCTTTTGGCTTCCACCTTGCCGTCAATCCACGAGACGCTCAAGGGGGAGGCCCCAAGGGCAAGGAGAGCCGATATCGCGAAAACAGCTGCAAGCCAGGTTCGTTTCATTGATTTTCCTCCGATGAGAACATATCGCTTTCGTCAGCGTCATTCATGTTTCGCGCACGGGGAGATTGTGATTTCCTGCGCGCAGGTGCCCAGAGGTCGATGCCTTGCACCGACTTCTGCTCAGGCGATGGCGGCTTCGTACCCGCCGGGACTGGCGCCAGGGGAGGCGCGGATGCGGCAGGCATAAAACTTGCCAGGGAATAGGGAAGCTCTTGTGCGGGATCCTGGGTCCCACCTGCGATGGCGGGGCCTTGGGCTCCTGCCTCATGACCGGGCTCGGGTTCGACCCGCGCTCCGAACCTTGCCTCACCCAACTCCACCACGATCTGCGCGTTCCCGGTTTCTGAATCGGAGGCTTTCTCGCTGCTGTAGGAGACGAGCTGTCCTTGGGCGGGCCTGAGGGACCCGGCCAAGGGCGCGGCGGAAGTCGAAAGCCGCGCAAGCTCGGACCTTGGCGGGAAGGATGGGGCCGCGTTCCTCGCCGAGGCAGGGACAGAGGCGGCCTGGATCCTGGCATAGGCGAGGACAGCCGATGAGGAGGCCGCGTCGAGGCTGAAA
>JANXYO010000120.1 GCA_025356015.1 Spirochaetaceae bacterium | reverse complement strand
TCGTCTCGCGGGCAGAGCCTGGTCTCCCGCAGCCCTCCTGGGGGAAGCCGAGGGCGACGCCCTGTACCTTGACCGCATCGGAGCCCTATACCTGCACTTTGACGATCCTGCGTATCCGCCCCTCCTACGGGAGACCAGCCGGCCGCCTTTCGGCCTCTACCTACGGGGGCAGCTGCCCGATCCTGGCCTGCCCTCTGCGGCGGTGGTCGGGACACGCCTTCCCACGGGCCGCGGCCTCGCTTCGGCCACATCACTCTGCCGTGAGCTCGGACGCAGCGGCATCCCCGTGGTTTCTGGCCTCGCCCGCGGCATCGATTCTGCCGCCCATCGGGGCGCGATCTCTGGCGGCGGCCGGACCTGGGCCGTCCTTCCCTGCGGGATCGACCGCGTGTATCCGCCGGCCCACCGCGGCCTCGCGGCGAGGATCCTCGAGACAGGGGGGCTCCTCATGTCCGAGTATCCGCCCGGGGCTGGCATCCACAAGTACCGCTTCCCCGAACGGAACAGGATCATAGCCGGCATCGCGCGGGCCTGCGTCGTCATCGAGGCGCCGGCGAAGTCGGGGGCCCTCATCACCTCGGACCACGCGCTCTCGGAAGGGCGCGATGTCTGGGTTTCCGCTCCTTGTCTCGGGGGTCCCCGGAGCGCGGGGATAGATGCCCTCGCCGAGGAGGGCGCGAAGGCCCTCTCGGGAGCCGCTGAGCTGCTCGCGGACTGGTCATGGCCGGACGCCTCCCTGGCAGGGCCATCGGGCCCTCGCCGCGATCCATCGCGTATTTCCGCCGGGCTTTCCGGTGCTGAAGGTAACTTGATAGATATGAAGGAAGGGCGGCGCCTCGCCGACTCGCTCCGCGTCGAGCTTGGGCTCGGGTCGGAGGGCGCTGAGGGCAGAAGCCCCAGGACAGGAGAGTAGAGAACATGGCAGAACGGAAACCCGCGACGAAGACCACCAGCACGGCGAGCGAGAAGGACGCGGATACTGATACCAAGACCACTGCGAAGGGTATGGGCACCGCCAAGGCCGCCGCCCGGAAGGCTCCGGCCAGGAAGGCAGGGGCAAAGCCATCGGCGGCGAAGAAGCCGTCCGCGGCGAAGAATGCAGTGGCGGCAAAGAAGCCCGCGGCCGCGAAGAAACCCGCGGCCGCGGCGAAGAAACCGGCGGCCGCGAGTGACGCGGCACATGAGGCCGTGGCAGAGCTCTCCCCGGCGAAGGCGGAGCCTGCCAAGAAGAGCGCCGCGAGGAAGGCGGGGGCGAAGAAGGCCTCGGTCTCCAAGAAGGCAAAGGAGAAGGGGATCCTCGTCATCGTCGAGTCCCCAGCAAAGGCCAAGACGATCGAGAAATACCTCGGCTCGAAGTACACGGTCCTCGCCTCCATGGGCCACCTCATCGACCTGCCCAAGTCGAGGATCGGAATCAACGTCGAGAGCAACTTCGAGCCCGAATACCTCACGATCCGGGGGAAGGCCAAGCTTCTCAAGGAACTGCAGAAGGCCGCGAAGAAATCCCGCCTTGTCCTGCTGGCATCTGATAATGACCGCGAGGGCGAGGCCATATCCTGGCACATCCAGAACGCGATCCGCTCGAAGGACTCCGAGCTGCCGATCGAGAGGATCGTCTTCAACGAGATCACGCCCCTCGCGATCCGCGAGGCAGTGAAGCACCCGCGGGTGATCGACGAGACGAAGGTGAACGCGCAGAAGGCCCGCCGCGTCCTCGACAGGCTCGTCGGCTACAACCTCTCGCCCCTTCTGTGGAAGAAGGTCAAGAACGGGCTCTCGGCCGGCCGCGTGCAGTCGGTGGCCCTGCGCCTGATCTGCGACCGGAACCGAGAAGTGGAAAACTTCCTTCCCGAGGAATACTGGAGCCTCGAGGCCGACTTCAGGAAGGGCCGCTCAGGCTTTTCCGGCGAGCTGGTGCAGTTCCGCGGCGCGAAGGCCGAGCTTTCAGGCGAGGCCTCGGCCAAGGCGGTGATCGCCGCGATCGAGGGCGAGAAGGCCCTCGTCGGCGAGGTGAGGGAGACCGAGAAGTCCCTCAAGCCCAAGCCGCCCTTCACGACCTCGAAGCTCCAGCAGACGGCGGCGAACAGGCTCGGCTTCACCAGCAAGAAAACCATGCAGATAGCCCAGCAGCTCTACGAGGGAGTCAATGTCGGCTCGACCCGCATAGGTCTCATCTCCTACATGCGCACCGACTCGACCCGCATATCAGACAGCGCCATAGAAGAGGTGCGCGCCTTCATCAAGGAGCGTTACCCGGCCGAGCTCCCCGAGGCGCCACTCGTTTACGCTAGCGACAAGAAGGCACAGGACGCCCACGAGGCGATAAGGCCCACGATGGTCTCCTACACGCCGGAGTCCCTCAAGGACGCCTTGAGCAAGGATCAGGCGAAGCTCTACGCCCTCATCTGGGAGCGCTTCGTGGCAAGCCAGATGACTCAGGCCAAGATGAGGTCGACCAGCGTCGACATCATCGTCGGCGAGGCGGGCTTCAGGGTCGTGTCCTCGAGGATAGTCGAGCAGGGATTCTACAAGGTCATCAAGCTGGGTGCCTCCAGGGAGGACAAGGGCGAGGGCGCAGTGCCCGAACTTCGCGTGGGCGAGGAGCTCAAGCTCGAGGCCCTGAGGCCCGAGCAGCATTTCACCCAGGGACCCGCTCGCTACACCGACGCCTCCATCATCAGGGCCCTGGAGGAGCAGGGCATCGGCCGTCCCTCGACCTACGCCCCGATCATCTCCGTCCTCCTCGACCGCTACTACGTCACCAGGGAGAACCGCCAGCTCACCCCGACCACACTCGGACGCATGATCAACGACATCCTGGTCGAGTCCTTCCCCGACGTGATCGAGGCGGGCTTCACCGCCGGCATGGAGGCCAGGCTCGACGAGGTCGAGGAGGGCAAGACCGACTGGGTGGGCGTGATCCGCGGCTTCTTCCCTCCCTTCAAGGACAAGGTTGACGAGGTCATGGAGAGCCTCCAGTCCTTCCGCGGGAGCCTTGACGAGAAGACAGACATCGTCTGCGAGAAGTGCGGCAAGCCCATGGTGAAGAAGCTCGGCCGCTTCGGCTTCTTCCTCGCCTGCACGGGCTTCCCCGAGTGCCGCAATACCCGCTCGATTCCCCTCGCCGCCTGCCCCCGCTGCGGAGGCGACATCGTCGCGAGGCGGAGGGCCAAGGGAAGGGGACGGGAGTTCTACGGCTGCGCGCGCTACCCCGAGTGCGACTTCATCACCTACCACAAGCCGACGAGCTCGAACTGCCCCAAGTGCGGCTGGTTCCTCGTCGAGAAATTCGACAAGAAGTCGGGCGGACACAAGGCCTGCATCAACCCCTCCTGCGACTACCTCCACAGCCACGAGGAGGAAGGCGAGCATGCGCAGGCCGATTGAAGAGCGGGGCTCGCGCCTGGGGATCGAGGCTTACCTCGCCTACCTCCAGGCGGTGCGCGGGCTCTCGCCGCGCACCGTCGACTCCTACCGCGAGGATCTCGTCCGCTACTCGGACTTCCTCGGGGAGCGTGGCGCTGACGAGGCCGAGGCGAACGACCTCAGGTCCTTCGCGGCAAGCCTGATAGCCGAGGGCAAGGCGACATCGAGCGTGAACAGGGCTCTCTCCGCCCTGCGCGGATACTACCGCTACCTGGTCCGATTCGGATCCCTGGCCGTCGATCCATCGAGGGACGTCGAGGGCTTTGGCGTGCGCAGGAACCTGCCCCGCTTCCTCTTCGAGGACGAGGCCGCCGCCTTCATCTCTCTCGCCGACGGCGGTGACTTCAGGGGCACCCGGGACAGGGCCATCCTCGAGTTCCTGTACAGCACCGGTTGCCGCGTCGCCGAGACCTCTGCCCTCCGTCTGGACCGGATCGACCTTGAGGGCGGCACTGCGAGGGTCATAGGCAAGGGTTCGAAGGAAAGGGTGGTCTTCCTCGCCGACAAGGCACGCGCAGCCCTCTTTGCCTACCTGCCCTTCAGGGATGCCCTGCTCAACCGTACCGGCGCGGCCCTCAAAGCGGGGGGCGGGCCCAGGGCCATGCCAGAGCCTGGGGAGACGACCAGGACAAGGAGTTCGGGCGGAACACCCTGGTTTTTCCTCAACTCGAAGGGAGGGAGGCTGAGCGAACGCGGCATCGAGTGGCTCATCGAGGGCTACGCGAGCCGGGCGGGCATTGGCAAGCGCATCTCCCCCCACACCTTCAGGCACAGCTTCGCCACGCACCTCGTCGGCCACGGGGCCGACATCAGGGTGGTGCAGGAGCTGCTCGGCCACTCGAGCGTCTCTACCACGCAGATCTACGCCCATGTCGACATGGAAAGGCTCAGGAAGGTCTACGATCAGGCCCACCCCCACGGGGGCAAGTCATGAGAAGGCACAAACAGGGCAAATACAAGATGGAACCGCAGAGACGCAGAGGCGCAGAGACAAGAGGAACTGGTTCCGGGGTTTTGACCTGGGTGCCGGAAGTTGTGGAATTCTTGCCTGGCGACTCTGTCCCGGTCAGCCCCTCTCTCTGGGATTCCTCTGCGACTCCGCGTCTCTGCGGTTTGTCTTCTCTTCCATGCGTGAGAAAAGGAGCATCATCTTGAAGATCAGATCGACGACGATAATAGCCGTGCGCCGCGGCGGATCTGTGGCGATGGCCGGTGACGGCCAGGTGACCATGGGCGCCACGGTCATGAAGAGCAACGCCCGCAAGGTACGGACCATGAACGAGGGCAAGATCCTCGTCGGCTTCGCGGGCGCGACCGCCGACGCCTTCACCCTCTTCGAGCATTTCGAGAACAAGGTCAAGGAGTACCAGGGCGACCTCACCCGGGCCGCCGTCGAGCTCGCGAAGGACTGGAGGACAGACAAGATCCTAAGGCGCCTCGAGGCCATGCTCCTCGTGGCGGACAAGGACAAGTCACTGCTCCTGTCGGGCACGGGCGACGTGATCGAGCCGGCCGAGGATGTGGTGGCGATCGGCTCGGGCGGACCCTACGCCTACGCCGCCGCCCTGGCCTACCTCGACGGAACCGAGCTGTCGGCGAAGGACATCGCCACCAGGAGCCTGGGCATAGCCGGGACAATCTGCATCTACACAAACGACAAGATCGTCGTGGAGGAAATCTGATGATCGAGGAGCTTGCGGCCCCCGATCCGAAGGGCGACTTCGCATCGATGACCCCCCGGCGCATCGTCGAGGAGCTCGACCGCTACATCGTCGGACAGGACAAGGCCAAGCGCGCGGTCGCCGTGGCCCTGCGCAACCGCCTGCGGCGCCAGCGTCTCCCGGCCGACATCCGCGACGAGATCGCCCCCAAGAACATCCTCATGATCGGGCCCACGGGGGTCGGCAAGACCGAGATAGCCCGCCGCCTGGCGAAACTCTGCGCCGCGCCCTTCATCAAGGTCGAGGCCACCAAGTACACCGAGGTGGGCTATGTCGGCCGCGACGTCGAGTCGATGGTGCGCGACCTCATGGCCGCAGGCCTCGCGATGGTCAAGAGCGAGATGCAGACGGGAGTGAAGGAGGAGGCTGAGCGCAGGGCCGAGGAGCGCCTCCTCGACCTCCTCCTGCCGGGAATAAAGCGGGCGGACGAGCCCATAGGTCCCTCCCAGGCCACCTTCATAGGCCCCGAGGGCTTTGGAGCCGCTCCAGGCTCGGGGAGCGGCCAGCCGGGCTCAGGCGGCGATTCCCGCGAGAAGTTCCGCGCCCTCCTGCGCTCCGGCAAGCTCGATGCCCGTGAGGTCGAGATCACAGTCCAGGGCGGCGGGCCGGCGATCGAGATCTTCTCGGGCAACCAGATGGAGGAGATGGAGGTCGCCCTTGGGGGCCTCTCGAACCTCTTCGGTGGCAAGCGCAAGAAGAAATCGGTCAGCGTCGTCGAGGCCAAGCGGATCCTCGCCGCCGAGGAGCTCGACAAGCTCATCGACCCGGAGCGGGCGGCCGAGGAAGCCCGGCGTCGTGTCCAGGAGACGGGAATCATCTTCATCGACGAGATTGACAAGATAGCGAACCGCGAGGGTAGGGGAGCCGGAGGTGTCGATGTCTCCCGCGAGGGGGTCCAGAGGGACATCCTCCCCATAGTCGAGGGCTCGACCGTCACGACGAAGTGGGGCCCCGTCGACACCTCGAAGATCCTCTTCATCGCAGCGGGCGCCTTCAACGTCTCGAAGCCCCAGGACCTGATTCCCGAGCTCCAGGGCCGCTTTCCCATCAGGGTCGAGCTCGAGGCACTCACGGGCAAGGACTTCGAGCGCATCCTGACCGAGCCCAAGAACGCCCTGGTGTTCCAGTACAAGATGCTCCTCTCGGCCGAGGAGGTCGAGCTTGAGTTCACGCCTGGATCGGTCACCAGGATAGCCGAGATAGCCGCGGCCGCGAACACGGCCACGGAGAACATCGGTGCCCGGCGCCTCCAGACAGTGCTCGAAAGGCTCCTTGAGGACCTCAGCTTCGAGGCGCCCTCCATGGCGGGGGCCAAGGTCACCATCGACGTGGCCTATGTCGACGAGAGGTTCAAGGACTTCACCGAGAGGCAGGACCTGAGCAGGTACATACTGTAGGAATGAGATAGAGAAGCGAAGAGAAGAGAAAGGCACGCCGCGGAGACACGCAGCTAAGCCACGGAGAGCACTGAGGGGAGAGAGAGTTGCGTGAAAATCACTGAGGGTTGAGCGGAAATCACTTAAGCGGTGAGTGGGAATCACTGTGCTTTGAGTGAAAATCACCGAAGGCCGAGTGGAAATCACAGGACGGTGCGTGAAGATCACGGAGCGATGGGTGGGAATCACGGAGCCTTGCGTGGAAATCACCGGGGGCCGCGTGAAAATCACGCGAGCACATGTGGGAATCACACGGCCATGAGTGAGAATCATCGGCTGGCGCGTGGAAATCACCAGGCGCTCGGTGAAAATCACCCGGCTTCCGATGATTTTCACCGGCACGAAGGAAGAGGAGGGAGAGCATGGGTACAGGGTCCGCAGAAAGAAAGCGATTCCCCTCCATCCCTTTTCTTTCTTCCTCCGCGCCCTCCGCGCTCTCCGCGGTGAAATTCTTCCCCGTGGGACCCTGTCCCGAAGTTTCGCTAATCGTGGCCGGGACCTGGACCGAAAATGTATGCAGGGACGTGGACAGAACAAGTCCACCAGGATCCCCAAGGGAGCGCAATTAGATGTTCGAGGGAACGTCGTTTGGAAAGACGGTCGACCTCCTCCACAAGTCGATGGACGTAGCGGTCCTGCGGAGGAACGTCATTTCCAACAATATAGCGAACGCGGGTGTGCCGAATTTCAAGCGCTCGGTCGTCAACTTCGAGGCGAACCTCAAGAAGGCCATGGACTCGGAGAAGCAGGTGCCGGCCCTCGAGCTCGCCGTGACCGACCCCAAGCACATCCCGAACAGGACTGTGACCGACTACCGGAGCGTCGAGCCAAGGCGGGTCCTCGACTACCTGACGACGGCCAAGAACAACGGCAACAACGTCGACCCCGAGGAGGAGATGATGGCGAGCGTGCAGAACCAGCTCATGTACACCATCATGGCCCAGGCGGTCAATTTCGAGTTCGGCCAGGTCAACCTGGTGCTGAGGTAAGCCATGGGTCTGTTCACGTCAATCAACATAGCAAGCTCCGGGATGACGGCCGAGCGCCTTCGCAGCGACGTCATCGCCGACAATATCGCGAACGCCAGCACCACCCGCACCCCGGAAGGCGGGCCCTTCCGCCGCAGCCGCGTGATCCTCCGTCCCCGAGTCGACCAGCCGTACTTCCGGGCCCCCTTCCTGCCCGAAGGCCTCGACAACGGCCTTGGCAAGGGCGTCCGGGTCGTCGAGATCCAGAAGGACACGAGCCCGACAAGGCTCGTCTACGACCCGACCCATCCCGACGCGCTGAAGACCGGCCCCAAGGCTGGCTATGTCGAGATGCCCAACGTGAACATCGTGACGGAGATGGTGGACCTGATCGCGGCCTCGCGCGCATACGAGGCCAATTCCGCAATAGTCAACGGCTCGAAGGCCATGTTCCTCAAGGCCCTCGAGATCGGGAGGTAGTCGATGGCGCTCAACCTTGCATCGATGCTGTCAGGACCGGGCGCCCAGGGCCTCGGTGCCTACTCACAGGCGGGCGGGATCGGCCCGGCCAGGAACATCGCCGGCGGAGCCGCCAAACTTGCGCGCACCGACCCCCTGCACTACACTGCCGACGGGAAACTGGGCCTCGCCGCAGACCCATCGGCCAATCCGGGATCGGCCAACTCCTTCCAGGCGGCCATGCTCAGGGCCATGGACGGGGTCAACGCGTCGCAGACTCGGGCGAGCGAGCTCGAGCAGCAGATGCTCGTCAATCCGGACTCGGTCGACGCCCAGGACGTCACGATTTCCATGGCCGAGGCGAACATGTCATTGAACCTCGCGCGGACGATAATGACTCGCGTAGTCACCGCGTGGAAGGATATAATCAATACGAGGTAGGCGCCCGGATCGGCGTCGTCGCCTGGACCGGCCATCTGGGGAGGTGGAAGGTCATGGCGTTTAGGACGAGCCGCGAGGATGCATGCTTTGAAAGCGGCCCTTTGATGGTCCGCGCTGGGGGGGGAACATGAATGACTGGCTCAAGAAGCTGACAGAACAGGCGAGGGCCTTGTGGTCCAAGTGGACCATCACCCAAAAGCTCATACTCGGGGGCATCGTGCTCGCGGCGATCGTCGCGGTCTTTGTCCTCTTCCGCGTCTCCTCGGCCCCCACCATGGTCAGGCTCCTCGGCACGCCGATCAAGAGCGAGGACGAGCTGCGGCTCATCACCTCGAGGCTCGACTCCGAGGGCATCGCCTACCAGGTGGGCGAGGGCAATGTCCTCCTCGTCAAGGACGAGAAGACCTCCATGCGCGCCAGGGGCATCCTCATCAGGGAGGACTTGATCCCCAAGGGCACCGACCCCTGGGCGATTTTCGACATGGAAAGGTGGACCATCACCGACTTCGAACGCAACGTGAACCTCCGTCGGGCCATAACCCAGGCGGTGACCAACCACATCGAGGCCCTCGACGACGTGGACAAGGCCAACGTGTCCATCGTCATGCCCCAGAAGGAGCTCTTCCAGGCCGACCAGAAGCCGGTCACGGCGAGCGTCATCCTGTTCCCGAAGCCAGGCTCTGACCTTGTGCAGAACCGCAAGAAGATCGAGGGCATCCAGAAGATCCTCAAGTTCGCCATAGAGGGCCTCGCAGACGAGAACATAGCCATCACCGACCAGGGCGGCAACATCCTCAACGATTTCGCCAACCTTGCCGACTTCGACCGCCTCGAGAAGACCAAGCGCGAGCAGAAGCTTGTCCAGGAGCTAGAGACCCAGTACAGGGCCAAGGTCCTGCAGTCCCTCCAGCAGATCTACACCACAGACCGTGTCCGCGACCTGAACATCAAGATAGACATGGACATGTCGAAGAAGTTCGTGAAGACCGAGGAGTTCTACCCCGTCACGATCAAGCCGCGCAATCCGCGCTCCCCCTACGACGACTCGGTCATCACGCCCTCGGTCACCCGTTCGAAGGTCGAGACCACGACCGAGTGGCAGGGCACGGGCTTCAACCCCGAGGGCCCGGCCGGGGCCGAGGGCCAGACCCCCCCCGCCTACAAGGACCTGCAGAACATGCAGGGCAAGATGACCCAGAAATCGACGACCCAGAACGAGGAGATCAACAAGCGGAACATCGACGAGGAGCGCTCGCCGAGCATCCAGCGGGTGACGGTCTCGGTCAACATCGACGGTGTCTGGCGCTGGAAGTACGACCCCAAGGGCAGGCTCCAGGTCCTTCCCCAGGGAGGGATCGACAGGGACTACCAGGCTATCCCGGGCGACGAACTCAAGCAGGCCCAGTCCCTCATCCAGGACGCCATAGGCTATAATAGGGATCGGGGCGACTCGGTCACGGTCCAGAACATCAGGTTCGACCGTTCCGGCCAGTTCAAGAACGAGGACGCGGAGTACTTCAGGAAGCAGCAGCTCAACCAGGTGATCCTCTACTCGCTCATAGGCCTGGCCGTCCTCATGATCGCCTTCATCGTGTTCAGGATCTTCTCCCGCGAGATAGAGCGCAGGAGGCGGATCCAGGAGGAGAAGCGGGCAATCGAGCAGAGCATGCTGCGAGAGAACGCTATCCGCCAGGCCGAGGAGCAGAATATCGAGGTTTCCATGTCCGTCGAAGAGCGCAAGCGGCTCGAGCTCCAGGAACACGCCATCAACATGGCGAAGGAGCATCCCGAGGACGTCGCCCAGCTCATCAGGACCTGGATCCGGGAGGAATAAGGGATGGCCCAGCAGGCGAGAGGCAAGGGAGCGGCCCAGGCCGGAGGTCCCGGCGGGGGCGCCGCCCCCGCGCCCGCGAAGAAGTCCAAGAGCATCAAGGACATGGGCGGCAGGCAGAAGGCCGCCATCTTCCTCGTGACCCTTGGATCGGAGATCTCGGCTGAGATTTTCAAGCACCTCCGCGAGGACGAGATCGAGACCCTCACCTTCGAGATCGCCCGCCTGGACTCCATCGAGTCCGAGCAGAAGGACCAGGTCCTGAGCGAGTTCCAGGAACTCATGATGGCCGCCGAGTTCATAACCTCGGGCGGCATCGACTACGCGAGGGAGCTCCTTGAGAAGGCACTTGGCTCACAGAGGGCGATCGACATAATCAACCGCCTGACCTCCTCCCTCCAGGTCAGGCCCTTCGACTTCATACGCCGCACCGACCCGGCCCACCTCCTCAACTTCATCCAGACCGAGCATCCCCAGACGATATCGCTGATCCTCGCCTACCTCGAACCGGGGAAGGCGGCCTACATCCTCCAGAAGCTGCCCCACGACGTCCAGTCCGACGTCGCCAAGCGGATCGCGACGATGGACCGCACCTCGCCAGAGGTATTGCGCGAGGTGGAGCGGGTCCTCGAGAAGAAGCTCTCCACCCTGTCGAGCGAGGACTTCACCGCCGCGGGCGGCGTCGACTCCATCGTCGAGATCTTGAACCTCGTCGACCGCACCTCGGAGAAGGGCATCATCGAGGCCCTCGAGGAGGACTCACCCGAGCTCGCCGAGGACATCAAGAAGAAGATGTTCGTGTTCGAGGACATAGTCCTCCTCGACGACCGCTCGATCCAGAAGGTCCTTCGCGAGGTCGACGGACAGGAGCTCGCCAAGGCCCTGAAGGGCGTCGATGGCGAGGTCCAGGAGAAGATCTTCAAGAACATGTCCAAGCGCGCGGCGACCATGCTCAAGGAAGACATGGAGTTCATGGGCCCCGTAAGGCTAAAGGACGTCGAGGAAGCCCAGCAGAAGATCGTCTCGATCATCAGGCACCTCGAAGAGACCGGCGAGATCATCATCAGCCGTGGCGAGGGAGACGAACTTGTGCAGTAAATCCGTCTTCTCCGGATCCGGCGAACCAGCGGTGGGCGAAGGCTCGCCGGGGATCGGAGGCTAGGCTATGGCGAAGACCGTATTCCGTCCCTCCGAGATCGTGAACCTCCAGTCGACGATGGTGCTCAAGCACGGGCGCCATGAGACCTTCCAGGAGGCCGAGGCCGTCCCGGAAGCCGTCCCCGAGGCCCCCGTCCATGAGGGCCCCTCGGTGGACGACCTGCACCGCGAGGCCGAGGAGTTCAAGGCCCACTGGGAGCTCGAGCGAGAGGCAATGATCGCCGAGGCGAAGGCCGAGGCCGAGCGGATCGTCAAGGAGGCCGAGGCGGCCGCCTTCGAGGAAGTCAGGCGCAAGACCAACCAGGCCCAGAAGATCAGGCAGGAGGCCGAGGAGGCCGCGGCCGCCCTGGTCAGCGATGCCGAGAAGCGCGTGGGCGAGCTCGAGGCCACGGCCCAGGGACGCCTCGAGGCGGCCGAGCGCGATGCCGCGAAGCTTGGCAGGGAGGAGGGGCGAGAGGGAGGCTACACCGAGGGCAAGGCCGAGGCCGAGCGCCTGATTGGCCGGCTCCACGTGATCCTGGACCGCGCCATGGAAAAAAGGGCCGAGATCCTCGAGCAGACCGAGGCCCAGGTGATCGAGCTCGTCCTCCTGGTCGCAAGGAAGGTGGTCAAGGTCATCTCCGACAACCAGAAAAGCGTCGTCATCCAGAACATAGGCCAGGCCCTGCGCAAGCTCAAGACCAAGAGCGATGTCATCGTCAGGGTGAACCTGGCCGACCTCCAGCTCGCGACCGAGCACATCAAGGACTTCGTGCAGATGACCGAGAACGCCAAGCGCCTCACCGTTGTGGAGGACTCGACCGTCGACCGCGGAGGCTGCGTGATAGAGACCGACTTTGGCGAGATCGACGCCCGCATCTCGAGCCAGCTCCACGAGCTCGAGGAGAGGATCCTCGACGTCGCCCCGATCAAGGCGCGCGGAAAGGTCCAGGGATAGGGGCATGGAAGGCCTCGCGAAGTACCTGAGCGCCGTCGAGCGCACAGACCCCATCAAGTACGTCGGACGGGTGACCAAGGTCCTGGGCCTCCTTGTCGAGAGCAGGGGGCCACAGGCCGTCATCGGCGAGGTCTGCCAGATAATCGCGCCCCGGCTCGGTAGGACCGCCTACGCCGAGGTCGTCGGCCTCCGCGAGGATTCCGTCCAGCTCATGTCCTACGAGGGCCTCGAGGGTATCGAGGTCGGCTGCCAGGTCATCGCGACCGGGGAGCTCCTCCACGTGCCCGTCTCGGACCGCCTCCTCGGGCGGATCATCGACTGCATGGGCCGCCCGGCCGACGGCAAGGGCGACATCTCCTCGGACCTCATGTACCCGGCGGTGGCAAGGCCGCCCGACGCCCTCACGAGGAAACGCATAACGCGCCGCGTCGTCACCGGGGTGAGGTCCATAGACGGCCTCATCCCCCTCGGCCGCGGCCAGAGAGTCGGGATCTTCTCGGCCTCGGGGGTCGGGAAGTCGACGATCCTCGGCATGATAGCGAGGAACACCGACGCCGACATAAACGTCATCGCCCTCATTGGCGAGCGCGGCCGCGAGGTACGGGAGTTCATAGAGAACGACCTTGGCGAGGAGGGCCTGAAGCGCTCCGTCGTCATAGTCTCGACCTCCGACACCCCGCCCCTCTCCCGCCTCCGCGGCGCCTACATAGCGGCGGCGGTCTCCGAGTACTTCCGGGACCAGGGCAAGGACGTGATGCTCCTCTTCGACTCGGTCACGCGCTTCGCGCGGGCACAGCGGGAGATCGGTCTTGCCATCGGCGAGCCACCGGCCACCCGTGGCTACACCCCCAGCGTCTTCGACTCGATGCCCAAGCTCCTCGAGCGCTCGGGCACCTCGGACAGGGGCTCCATCACCGGAATCTACACGATCCTCGTGGACGGGGACGACATGGACGAGCCCGTCGCCGACACCGTGCGCGGAATCCTCGACGGCCACATCGTCCTCTCCCGCCGCCTCGCCGAGCGCTACCACTACCCCGCGGTCGACGCCCTCAAGTCGGTGTCCCGCCTCGTCGGCTCGGTCACGGGCCCGGTCACCCAGAAGGTCATGGGCTACATACGCAAGCTCATGGCCATCTACGACGAGAACGAGGACATGATCAACATCGGGGCCTACGTCAAGGGCACGAGCCCCGCGATCGACGAGGCCATCGCCAAGCACGAGGCGGTGGAGGGCTTCCTCACCCAGGAAATCCGGGACCGCGCACCCATCGCCGACACCCTCGCCAAGCTCGCCCAGATCGCCGGCATGGAGATCCCCGCTTCGGAGCTCTCGGCCTACAGCGACGCCGACCCCCGTCTCGCGTCCAGGCCGGCCACGGGCGCTTCGGCCGGGGCCGGAGGCCTCGCATGAGGCGCTTCCGCTTCAACCTCGAGAAGATCCTCGAGCTGCGGGCCTTCCACGAGCGCAGGGCCGAGATGGTCCTCGCCGAGAAGGCGGGGCGCTGCGCCGTGCTCGACGCGAAGCTCAAGGTCAACGCTGAATCCCGCCACCGGGCCAGGACAGAGATGTTCGCCTCGGGCCGCGGGCTCGAGGACTACCGCTCTACCGAGCTCTACGTGGTCCGGCTCGACCGCGAGCGCGAGCGGGTGATCGAGGAGCTCGCCCGGGCCGAGGCAGAGCGGGAGCTGTCTCGGCTAGAGTACATCGCGAAGCACACGCAGCGCGAAGTGATCGACAAGCTCCAGGAGCGCCGGCAGGCGGAATACTACCGCCTCGCCGAGCGCGAGGAAACAAAGCAGCTCGACGACCTCGCACGACGGCCGGTCGTCATGATCGAGGGTTAGCGTTCTATGGCAAATTTCGGGAAACCCCGCGTCCTCGGACGCATCGTCCTCCTCCTCGCGATGATCATCGCCCTCGCCATTGGTGGACTTGTCTGGTTCGACTACATCGGCCTCATCGACGCGAAGTCCCTCCTCGGGCCTGCCTACAGGACCCTGGGGATACAGGCGCGGACGGGTGGCGCCTACGCCGCCGACAGCCCCGCCCTCCTCGAAGAGGAGCGGATGTCCAAGCGCCTCGAGTCCCTCCAGGTCAGGGCCGAGGAGCTGGACACGCGCGAGGGCGCCATCGTCAAACGCGACGCCGAGCTCGGCCAGAAGATCCAGGAAGTCGAGGAAAGGGGAAAGGCCCTCGATGACAAAGAGAAATCGTTCAATGACAAGGTAAAACAGTACGAGAATAGGAAGGTCAACGTCGACCAGAACGCCCAGTACCTGACGGGCATGCCGCCTGCGAAGGCGGTGGAGATCCTGAAGTCCTTGGACGACCAGTCGGTCATCGATATCCTGCGCTCTGTGGAAGAGCAGGCGAAGGCCGCCGGGGAACAGTCCATCGTAGCACTCTGGCTCTCCCTCATGCCCCCCGACCGCTCTGCCGCGATCCAGCGAAAGATGACGCTCAAACCGGGCGCCCTCGAGTAGGGAGGAGCAGACCGGTCCCGAGGGACCACTAGGTGGAAGGCCGGCGAGGCGAAGGAGACCTTCCACGTCACTGCTCGCCAGTCACCAGGGCCAAACGGCCCATGCTTTGAGTCCCGGAGCCGAGGGACTGCTGATCGGCCGCAAGGCCGCCGCGGCAGCCGAGAGGGCGAAGACCGCGCCAGAGAAGGCCCAAGCAGCGGGCCACGCCGGCGACAAGGCCAGGCCGCGCTTCTCCGAGGCCCTTGAGCGGGCCCTTGGGCCAGCCCCCGATAAGGGCCCCAGCGCCAGGGGCGCGAACCAGGCTCCCAGGACAGGGAACGCGGAACAAGCAAGACCCAGGGCCCCCAGCCAGGCCAATGCCGAGCTCCACGCAGGCGCCGGGCACGAAAGAAGCGAAACCAAGCCAGAGCTCATCGCCGCGAAGGCCGAGGGAAAACCGGCACAGAAACCCAGACTCCCACTCTCCCATGAGGCGGTGAAGGCCGAAGAGGCCCCACCTGAGTCGGGAAAGCGTCGAGTGGCGCGCGGCCAGGACGATGATGGCGAGGCCTCGCGCAAGGCATCCCTCGCTGCCCTTGGTGCCCAGCGCCACGATGCCGAGCCGAAGGGCAGGACCAGAGCCCCCAGTGAGCCTCAGGCCGAGTCCGACCTCGCCCTCCAGAAAAAGGAGGGGGTACGCAGGGAAGCCCCGACCCTCACTATCCTGGACCTGAGACGCTCTCCCGATGCCAGGAAGGCCGCCGCGAAGGACGCGAAGGCCGAAGAGGCATCGAGGGAAGGGCCGGCCGAGGCCATCAAGGAACGAGTCAGCGAGGACGCCTCGGGGCGCAGGGAGATCGTCAAGGAGCTCTGGCTGGATCCAGCGGGAGCCGACCGGAGCCCTACCGCGGGCGAGACCAAGCCCAAGGGGCAGGCGGCGCCCTCATCCGATTTCGCCAGGATCCTTGCCGAGCGGCTCCATGACTGCTGGAACGGGGACATCGTCACGAGCGCCCACCTCGTGCTCAAGGACGGTGACTCGGGAGTCATCAGGCTCAGGCTCAGGCCCGATTCGCTTGGAAGCGTCAAGATCGAGCTCAATCTGTCCGAGAAGAGTATAAGCGGGAAGATCGTCGTCGAGTCCGACGAAGCCAAGACGGCCTTTGAGCGGAACATGAACCAGCTCGCCGACGCCTTCAAGCGGGAAGGCTTCGAGTCCGCCAAGCTCGAGGTTTCGGTCGGTTCGGGCTCGGGCAGAGGAGCCGGCGGCTCAGGGGACGCTTCGGGCGGCGGGGCCTCCGGGCCCTTCTTCTCAGAGCGCCTGCGCACCCCAGCCGGGGGCGGAAGCGAGGCGGTCGCGGCCGCCTCGACCTATGGAAGACGCGGATCGGCATTGGACTTGTACGCATGACCAGGAGGATGGTGTGGAACTGAATACGGCCCTCAGCGGGCCTGAACTCGCGAGAACGCGCATGGACGTGGACGCCTTCAACAAGTCCCTCTCCGCAGGCAAGGTCGGCAAGTCGGGGCTCGACAAGGACGATTTCCTCAAGCTCCTCGTCACCCAGCTCCAGCACCAGGATCCCACTGCCCCTGTCGAGGACAAGGAATTCATCGCCCAGATGGCGAGCTTTTCCTCACTCGAGCAGATGACCAACATGAGCCAGGGCTTCGTGAAGCTGTCGGGCCTCCTGGCCTCGAGCGAGGCCTCCCAGGTCCTTGGCAAGACCGTGCAGATCGCCGACGGCGACACCACCGTCACGGGCATCGTCGACCGCGTGATGCGCGGTGACAGCCCCATGGTCGGGGTGAATGGAAAATACTACGACTTTTCGCAGGTCGTGTCCGTGATCAAGCAGGAGGGCTAGTCCGATGATGCGTTCGCTCTACTCCGGCGTAGCCGGCCTCCAGAACCACCAGGTCAGGATGGACGTGCTTGGCAACAACATCGCAAACGTCAACACCACCGGCTTCAAGAAGGGCCGCGCCAATTTCCAGGACCTGCTCTACCAGCAAATGTCGGGAGCCTCAAAGCCCAACGCCGAGATCGGCGGCGTGAACCCCAAGGAGATCGGCCTTGGCATGTCGGTCGCCGCGATCGATACCATCCACACCCAGGGAGCCCTCCAGACCACGGGCGTGATGACCGACGCGGCGATCCAGGGCAATGGCTTCTTCGTCCTCAAGAAGGGGGCCTCCGAGCTCTTCTCGAGGGCGGGCGCCTTCGGCCTCGACGCCGAGGGCAAGCTCGTCAACCCCGCCACCGGCTACAGGGTCCAGGGCTGGCTCTCCCAGAACGTGAACGGGAGGCAGATCCTCTCCACATCGGGCGCCCTCGAAGACATGGTGATCCCGGTGGGCTCGAAGGATCCGGCAAAGGCCACGGGCCGGGTCGACCTCGCCTGCAACCTCGACAAGCGGACCGTCGAAATCCCCGAGGGCGCGGCCGCCGACACGGCAGAGGAAGGGACCTGGAGGGTCGAGGAGAAGATCTACGACTCCTTCGGCTCCCCCCACACCATGCGCACCGAGTTCCGCAAGGTCGTCGGCCAGTCAAACCGCTGGCAGGCGACGGTCTCGATAGATCCCGAGGCCGCGACGCCCACGAATGTTGCGGTCGCCCTTGGGCAGACCCCAGCTCCCGGCCAGGCCAACTCCTTTATAGTCGAGTTCGACAACCGCGGCCTCCTCTCGAGGGTGACCGACGGCCAGGGTGCCCAGTCCCCCCAGACCGGGGCCCTTGACATGGGTGTCTCCTTCGACGTCGCGGGCACCACGCCCGGGGCGGCCGGAGCCGGCACGCGCCAGACCTTCAGGCTCAACCTCGGCAGCGTGGGATCGGCGACCAACACCGTCACCCAGATGGCCGAGCGCTCCTCGACGAAGGTCTTCAACCAGGACGGCTACACCATGGGCTACCTGGATTCCTTCAAGATCGACCAGTCCGGCGGGGTGACAGCCGTGTTCTCGAACGGCTCGAACCGCCTCATCGGCCAGATCGCCATAGCCAGCTTCACGAACCCCAACGGCCTCGAGAAGGCCGGAGAGACGAACTTCGTCCAGTCCAACAACTCGGGCATGGCCAACATCGGCCCCTCGGGGGTGGCGGGCAAGGGCAAGATCATCGCGGGCACCCTCGAGATGTCGAACGTCGACCTCGCCGAGCAGATGACCGACATGATCGTCACCCAGCGCGGTTTCCAGGCCAGCTCGCGCACGATCCAGACCTCCGACCAGATGCTCCAGGAGCTCCTGCAGCTGAAGAGGTAGTAGTCCTGTTTAGTGGAAATTAAGCCACAGAGACGCAGAGACACAGAGCAAGAAGGAGAGGAGAAGAGAAAGGGTGGGAAGGCAAGGGGGGAGATCGCCGCTTCAAGGCTTGCGGCGCCTTCGTAGCCTCCAATTCCATCCTTGAGCTCCTCTTGCGTTCCCCTCTGCGCCTCCGCGCCTCTGCGGTTTTTCTATTTTCGTGACCCACGGGGGGCACCATGATCGAGCTGACCCTGCTTTCGGGGAAGACCTTCCACCTCAACCCCCACCAGATCGAGAGCATCGAGGCGAATCCCGACACCACATTGACCATGCTCTCGGGGAAGCGGATCATCGTGCTCGAGAAGGTAGGCGTCGTCATAGAGCGGATCGTCGAGTACAGGCGGAGGATCGGCTACTTCGGTGAGGGGGAGTGAGGCCGGCACATCTGGTGCGCTTTTCAGTCTGCCCTCAGCTGTGTATACTTAATCCGACTCGAAGTGCGCCGATAATGTAAAAGCGGAGATCGACCGGCATGCGGATGCCTTTCGGTCCGGTAGCGGTCGAGGAGGAGCCATGTCCGACAGCGTCGATGACCAGGAGATGAACTTCGCGGAGGGTGGCGAGGCCGAGGCCGCAGCCGCGCCGAAGGCGAAGGGAGCGGGGCCGGGCCTCGCCCGGATCCTCATGATCGTCGGGATCGGCCTTGGCGCCGTCATCTTCATCGTGACCGTCGTCGTCATCACGGTGGGAATCGTCAACAAGCAGGGCAAGCCCATGACGGTGACCCCTGTCAGCGAGGCCTACCAGACGGCGACCCCCGTCTACGCCTACATTGGCACCATCGGCGAGATACGCACCAGGACGAGCGACACCGAGCCTTATTCGGTGGTGGTCCGCATCAACCTCGGCTTCGACGTGGGCGACAAGGAAGCAGACAAGCGCGTCAACGAGCGCCTCCCCCAGATACGCGACTACCTCAGGCGCTACTTCACCGGGAAGCTCGCCGAGGACCTCGCCCCCGCCAAGGAAGAGGTCGTCAAGGCCGAGATCAAGGAAGACCTGAACAGGATCCTCTCGGTGCCGTCTATCAAGGAAGTGCTTTTCGAGCGTCTGGACGTCATAAAGCTCTAGGAGGCGGCATGACGGAAGTCCTGTCCCAGGATGAGATAGACCAGCTCCTCACGGCCATAAACGCCGGCGAAACAGAGCTTGAGACGATAAAGCCAGCGGCCGACACCCGCAAGATCAAGATCTATGACTTCAAGCGGCCGGACAAGTTCTCAAAGGAGCAGATCCGCACCGTCCAGATCATGCACGAGACCTTCGCCCGCCTCACCACCACGAGCCTCTCGGCCTCCATGCGCGCCCTTGTCCACGTCCACGTGGCCTCGGTCGACCAGCTCACCTACGAGGAGTTCATCCGCTCGATCCCGACTCCCACGACCCTCGCCGTCGTCAGCATGGACCCCTTGAAGGGCCAGGCCATCCTCGAGATCGACCCCTCGGTGACCTTCACCATCATCGACCGCCTTTTTGGCGGCTCGGGCGAGGGAGCCAAGCTCAACCGGGAACTCACCGACATCGAGCATTCGGTCATGGAAGGCATCATTGTCAGGATCCTCGGCAACATGAGGGAGGCCTGGACCCAGGTCATCGACCTCCGTCCCCGCCTGTCCCAGATAGAGACCAACCCCCAGTTCGCCCAGATCGTCCCTCCCACAGAGATGGTCGTCCTCGTCACCCTCGAGACCAAGGTCGGCGAGGTCGAGGGCATGATGAACCTCTGCATCCCCTACCTTACGATAGAGCCGATAGTCTCCAAGCTCTCGGCCCAGTACTGGTACTCCTCGGTCCGCCGCGGCGCGACCACCGAGAACCTCAACATCCTCAAGGAAAAGCTCTCGACCGTCGAGATCCCCGTGATCGCCGAGGTCGGGAGGATCGATATCTCCGTGCGCGACGTCCTCGCCCTCAGGGTGGGTGACTTCGTGCGCCTGCACTCCGTCAGGGTCGACGACCCCATGATGCTCAATGTTGGCAACAAGAAGAAGTTCCTCTGCCGCCCCGGCGTGATTGGCAAGAAGATGGCCGTCCAGATCATCAAGAAGCTCGAGGACGTGGGACAGGAAGAGTTCGAAGAATTGGCATCCGAAGGAGATGAACTATGAGCGACGGCGCCCTATCCCAGGAAGAAATAGACTCCCTCCTCGCCGGACTGGATGGCGGGCCGGGGCCGGCGGCCGCGGCCGCGGCACCCGCCGCATCTCGTCAGGCCCAGGGACAGGGCTCCTCGGCGATCTCGGCCCAGGAGGCTGCGGCCTTCAAGGCCATCCTGGACTCGACCCTCGCCTCCCAGTCCCAGAACCTCTCGATGATCACCGGCCTCGCGGTGACCGTGCAGAGCCCCTTCGTGGACGGGACGACCCGCGACGGTTTCCTGCGCGAGGTGCCCGAGGAGGTCCTCGCCGTGACCGTCCCCTTCGGCGGTTCGCTCCCGGGCGACCACGTCTTTGTCATGTCGAAGCAGACAGCCTTGAGGATCGCCTCCCTCGCGAACAAGGACGAGGGTCTTTCTGATCTCGACGACATGGCCATCTCGGCGGTGCAGGAGTGCATCTCGACCCTCACCGGCACCGAGATCACCGTGATCTCGGAAAAGACAGGAAACCGCAACCTCCAGGGCGGTGTCGCCGAGGGCAGTTTCGGCCCCAAAGCCATGGCCCAGGTGCCCCAGGGTGATTTCCTCAGGGCCGTCTACCAGGTCCAGATAGGGGAGGGGGCGCCCGAGCGCATGCTCGAGCTCTTCGCCCTTCCCTTCGTGAAGGATGTCCTGGCCTCCCTTGGAGGGGCCGGCCAGATGGGCGGCCAGATGGGCACGCAGATGGGCGGCCAGGGCCAGCGTGGGCAGATGATGGGCCAGGGCCAGCAGCAGCAGATGATGATGGGTGGCGGCTTCGGCCAGATGGGCGGCGGCTACAACCAGATGCAGGGCTTCCAGACGCCCATGGGCGGCATGACTCCGCCCAACGTCCAGCCCATACAGTTCGCAAGCCTCCAGATGCAGCAGTCCTCCCCCGAGTCCGGGAACATCGGCCTCATCATGGACGTCTTCATGGAGATGACGGTCGAGCTCGGCCGAACCCGCAAGCTCATCAAGGAGATCCTGGGCATGGGCGAGGGCACGATCATCGAGCTGGACAAGCTCGCGGGCGAGCCTGTCGACATCCTAGTGAACCACAAGCTCATCGCGAAGGGCGAGGTCGTGGTCATCGACGAGAATTTCGGCGTGCGCGTCACCGAGATTGTCAGCCCCATGGAGCGGATGGGCGACCTGGGCTAAAATTTTATCCGCGTGTAAAATAGCATCATATTCTCTTGCGTTTCCCCTCCGTATGCACTAAAATAATACGCGTATTGGGAGGGGATCTTTTGAAAGGCATAGCACTCGTCCTATGCGCCACGCTCATGGCGTTCGGGGCGGGAGCCGTCGCGGGACAGGGCACGAAAGCGCCCGCTCCCGAGGCCGGAGGGGTCGTGGGGACGGCCCAGTCGGTCGATGAGACGACTCTCGTCATCGGCGACAGAGCGACGGCGACAGCCGCGGGCAATGTACCCGCGGGACCAAGCACACTGGCCTATTTCCTCCGCATGGTGGTGGTCCTTGCCCTCGTGCTCGGCGCCATCTACGGGGCCTACCGACTCATGCGCCGCGCATCGCGGCCCAGGATCGAGGAAGATCCGACGGTCAAGCTCCTCGCCACGGCCTCGCTCGGACCGGGCAAGGCCGTGCATGTGCTGTCCGTCGGCAACCAGGCATTCCTGGTCGGTGCCACCGACTCCTCGATATCGCTCATCGCGGAAGTGTCAGACCGCGACCTCGTCGACAGCCTCGCGCTCAAAGCGGCCATGGCCCCCAAGGCCAGGCCGGGCCTCGTCGGCTTCGGCGAGACCCTGGCGGCCCTCCTGGCCGGCCGGGGCAAGGCCGCCGGCAGGCGTTCAAGCCCTGCCGGGGACGGGGACTATCTCGCGCGGCAGCGCGAGCGCCTCCGCAAATTCTAGAAGGCCGCAATGCGTGCACGAAACACGATACTAACAGCACTCCTTCTCCTGGTGATGTCCTCTGGAGCCTCCTGGGCCCAGGCCACGGCGCCGCGCTCGCCCATACCCGCGATAGAGGTGCCCACGCCCAGGCCGCCCGCGGCGCCGGGGAGCGCGGCGGCCGCTGGGACGGCGGCCCGGAGCCCCACGGCGCCGGGAAGCGCGAGGGGAGGCACGGGCCTCCCGTCCCAGGTGCCTGCCATCCCCCTCATAGACCTGCGCGTGCGGAATCCCAGTTCGGGGCAGGAGGTGGCCTTCTCGGTCCAGCTCCTCATCCTCCTCACGGCCTTGAGCCTCGCGCCGAGCATCCTAATCCTCGTCACGAGTTTCCTGCGCATCTCGATCGTCCTGGACTTCGTGAAGCGCGCCCTCTCCCTCCAGCAGGTGCCTCCCAACCAGGTCCTCCTCGGCATCTCCCTCTTCCTCACGATATTCATCATGTGGCCCACCTTCGACACGGTGTACAAGGACTCGCTCAAGCCCCTGTCGGAGGGGAGGATCGGCGTCGAGCAGGCCTACACCGCCGCCGAGAAGCCCTTCAGGATCTTCATGTTCAACCAGATGAGGGCCAACCCCGACAACATAAGGCTCTTCATGTCGATGCGCGGCCTGCCCAAGCCGGCGAGCCTTGCCGACGTGCCGACCTATGTCCTGGTCCCCGCCTTCGTCCTCAACGAGATGACGGTGGCATTCAAGATCGGCATCCTGCTGTTCATACCCTTCATCATCATCGACATGGTCGTCGCGTCGGTCCTCATGTCCATGGGCATGATCATGCTTCCTCCGGTCATGATCTCAATGCCCTTCAAGCTCATCCTGTTCATCCTCGTGGACGGGTGGAACCTCCTGACGCAACAGCTCGTCAGGTCCTTCATATGAGGGGAGGCGGAATATGGGAGTAGGACAGGCGGTCTCCATCATGCGGGGCGGGATCGTCGAGACGATGATCCTCGCGGCCCCGGTCCTCCTCGTGGCGATGGTCGTCGGCCTCGTGGTCTCGATACTCCAGGCGACGACCTCCATCCAGGAGCAGACCCTCACCTTCGTGCCCAAGATCGCGGCCATCATGCTCGTGCTGGCAGTCCTGGGCGGATGGATGTTCGGCAGCCTCGCACAGTACACCCGCGAGCTTTTCTCGATGATTCCCCAGATGGCCAGGTAGCGAGGGATGTACTCCTGGCCTTTCGCGGATTTCAACCTCTTCATCCTCGTGGCGGTGCGCGTCCTCGCCATGATAGAGGTCGCTCCCCTGCTCTCGAGCGGGGGGATACCGCAAGTCGCGAAGCTGGGCCTGGCTGGTTTTGCCGCAGCCGTCGTCTTTCCCTCGGTCAAGGCAGCCGGCTACCCGATCCCCGCGGACGGAGCGGCCTACGCCCTGCTCGTCGTGGGCGAGGCCATGATCGGCCTCATCATGGGTTTCTTTCTTTCCCTGGTCTATGCGGCCTTCATCACCGCCGGCCAGTTCTTCTCCCAGGAGATCGGTTTCGGGGCGATCGAGTCCTTCGACCCCCTCGCCGAGATCGAGATACCCCTCATGGGCCAGTTCCTCAACCTCATCGCCATGTTCGTCTTCCTGATGACGGAAGGTTTCCAGAAGCTCTTCCTGATCGGGGTGAAGGGTTCCTTCCAGGCCATGAGGGCCTGGGACCTCGTGACCCGCCGCGAGGACATAGTCCAGCTCATGCTCAAGTCCCTCTCGGCCCTGTTCCAGCAGTCCCTCGTGATAGCCCTTCCCGTGATGGGGACCCTCTTCGTCCTGAGCGTCGCCCTGGGCCTGCTCTCGAAAGCGGCTCCGCAGATGAACCTGCTGACGGAAGGCTTCCCAATATCGCTCACCGTCACCTTCCTCCTCATGATAGCGACACTGCCCTTCATGATGGAGGCCTTCTCCCGCCTCATCTCTTCGAGCTTCGACGACCTGGGCCTCCTGGTGGGAGGCAAGCTGTGAACGCCACCAGGAAGCAGGCTGCAAAGCGGGCAGAAACCGCAGAGCCGCGGAGGCGCAGAGAAGAGATATCGGGAATGAATATAGGAGAATGGGAGTCGCTTGCGGCTCATACAAGCGCAAGTAGCGAAGGTGTCTCAGTGACATTGCGGCTCGCATTGCCATACACTCCCTCTTGTCTCTGCGCCTCTGCGCCTCTGCGGTATTGTTCGACTGCAGAGTCGAGTCGCATCCATCTGCAGTGGGCGGATCCAGCGCGAGAATCGCCCGGCGATGACGAAAGGCGATTCTCGAGAGCCGCGAACCACATTCACTTGCAGTGGTTCGCGGCTGAGGACGAGGGCCGCACCGAAGAGGCCTCGGAATACAAGATCCGAAAGGCGAGGGAAGAGGGAAGGGTCGCCAAGAGCCAGGAGCTGGTGGGGGCCATGGGCCTCCTCATTCCCGCGGCTGCCCTGGCCATCATGGCCCCCTACTACGCCAGGACCCTCAGGGAGATGGTGATCTTCTTTCTCGGCCGGGCAACCACGGTCGACATCACGCGCGACGGGGGGATAGTCTCCCAGGCCTTCTTCTCCTACTTCGTCAAGCTTGCCCTTCCCATCGCGAGCGTCGCCGTCATAGCTGCCCTCTTCTCGAACTTCATCCAGGTGGGCTTCCTCTTCACCTTGAAGCCGATCACGCCCGACTTCTCCCGCATCGTCCCGCGTTTCGGGCAGTACCTCAAGAAGACGATCTTCTCCATGGAGGGCCTTTTCAATCTTGCCAAGTCCCTCATAAAGGTGGCCATCATCGGGGTCATCGCCTACATGACGATACGCAACGACCTCGACCGCCTCATGGCCATGTTCACGACTCCCTTCTGGAGCTCTGTGACCTTCATCGGCTCCCTCGCCATCCGCCTTATCATCGAGGTCGCTGTCGCCCTGCTCGCGTTCTCGGTCCCCGACTACCTCTTCCAGAGGCGGCAGTACCTCGAGGGCCTCAAGATGTCCAAGGAAGAGGTCAAGGAAGAGCGCAAGATGCAGGAGGGAGACCCACTGGTCAAGAGCAGGCTGCGCGAGCGCATGAGGGAGCTCCTGTCGAGGAACATGGCCGCCAACGTCCCCAAGGCCGACGTGGTCATCACCAACCCGACCCACTACGCGGTCGCCCTCGAGTGGGAGCGCGAGCGCATGGAGGCTCCCATCGTCAGCGCCAAGGGCATGGACGAGGTGGCCCTGAGGATCAGGAAGATCGCAGAGGAGAACGAGGTCCCGATTGTCGAGAACCGGCCCCTCGCGCGGGCCCTCTACGCCGACGTCGAGATCGGAGACGCGATACCGGAGAAGTACTATGGGGCGATCGCCGCAGTCCTCGCCCACGTGTACAGCACGTCGGGCGAGCAGAGCGCCTTCGCAGAGGAAGGGTCGGCGTAGGCCGGCCATCAATCCACGGGATAAGGAGGGGCCATGGCAGATACACAGCGCCTCGTGCGCCAGAGTCTCTTCGCGAACCCCTCGGACATAGCGGTGGCGGTGGGCGCGATCTCAGTCGTCCTCATGATCATCATCCCCATCCCCTCCGTCCTTCTTGATGTCCTCCTGGCCTTCAACCTGACCCTGGGCATCCTGATCATCCTCATTGTCCTGTATACCAAGAAGGCGACGGAGTTCTCGATCTTCCCGACCCTCCTGCTCATGACGACGGTCTTCGGCCTCGCCCTCAACATCTCGAGCACGAGACTCATCCTCGCCAAGGGCGCGAACTTCGACGTCAAGCTGGTCAGGGCCTTCGCCTCCTTCGTCGTCGGCGCCGGAGGCACAGACGGCCTCGTGATCGGCTTCATAATCTTCATCATCATCATAGCCGTGCAGGCCATCGTCATCACCAAGGGAGCGACCCGCATCGCCGAGGTCGCCGCGCGCTTCACCCTTGACGGACTGCCGGGCAAGCAGATGTCCATAGACGCCGAATACAACTCGGGCTCGATCTCCGAGGAGGAGGCCCTGCGACGCAAGGCCGAGGTCCAGCGCGAGGTCGACTTCTACGGCCAGATGGACGGCGCCTCGAAATTCATCTCCGGCAACGTCAAGGTGGGCATCTTCATCTCGGTGATAAACCTCGTCGGGGGCTTCATCATCGGGATGGTCCTGCACGGCGAGAGCTTCACGGTCGCCATCGCGACCTACACCTCGCTGACCATCGGCGAAGGCCTGCTCTCCCAGTTGCCGGCCCTCCTCGTGTCCACGGCCACTGGCATCATCGTCACCCGGGCCAACTCCCTCGGGACCTTCGGCGCGGACGTGACCTTCCAGTTCGCCCAGAACGCCAAGATATACATTGTCTCGGCCGTGGTCCTCGCCCTCCTCGGCATCCTCCCGGGCTTCCCCTGGTACGTCCTCTTCCCGATGGCGGCGATGCTCGCCTTCGTGGGCCTGAGGCTCGCGAGGAAACAGGTCGCGGACGCCGACAGGGCCGCCCTCGCGGCCGCGGGGTCCCGCAAGGCGGAGACCCCGGCCGAGCTCTCGCCGGTGGTGCCCCTTGACCCGATCAGCCTCGAGCTCGGCTACGGCCTCATACCCCTGGTCGACAAGGACAAGGGGGCCGACCTCCTGGAGCGCATAACGCGGATCCGCAAGGAGAGCGCCCTCGACATGGGCCTGGTCGTCCCCAGGATCCGCATCATCGACAACATGAGGCTCGAGCCCTCGGAGTACTCCCTCAAGATCAAGGGGGTCCAGGTGGGCCGGGGCATCATCCGCCTCGGCTACTACCTAGCCATCAACCCCGGCGGCATCACGGAGGAGATTCCCGGAGAGAAGACCAGGGACCCCACCTTCGACCTGCCAGCGCTCTGGATCGCCGAGGACCAGAGGGACAGGGCTGAGAGGGCCGGCTACACCGTGGTGGACGCCCCCAGCATAATCGCCACCCACCTCACCGACGTGATCAAGCGCCACGCCTCGGAGATACTCGGACGCCAGGAAGTCCAGGCCATACTCGATGCCCTCAAGAAGGACTACCCCGCCGTCGTCGAGGACGCCTCGAAGCGCCTCACTCTGGGGGAGATGCAGAAGGTCTTCCAGGGCCTCCTGCGCGAGCAGGTGTCGATTCGGAACATGGTGGCGATCCTCGAGACCCTGGCCGACTATGCCGGAGTCACGAAGGACGCGAGCTTCCTCGTGGAGAAGGCGCGGCAGTCCCTCGGGAGGCAGATATGCCTCCAGTACGCCGACCACGAGCGGAACTTGAGGATCCTCACCGTGGAGCCGGGCCTCGAGCAGAAGATCATCGACAGCCGCGTGGACACTCCCGGAGGGGTCGTGTCCGCCCTCGAGCCGAGCCTCCACCGCAACTGGATCAAGGCCCTCACCAGGGCCGTGGCCGCTGTCCAGGGCAAGGGCTGGCTCCCCATCGTGCTGTGCTCCGAGGGGGCCCGTGCCCTCGTGAAGGCGAGCACGGAGCGGGAGCTACCCGATCTCGTCGTCCTCTCAGTGCCCGAGATCGTCGCGGACATACGCGTCGAGGCCGTTGGCGAGATAAGGTTGGAAGGCTAAGGCAATGCAATACTTCACCGAACAGGCAGGCTCGCACCGCGAGGCCCTCGAGATGGTGCGCAGGAAATACGGCGAGAACGCCCAGATACTCTCCCACAGGACAGTCAGGGCGGGGGGCTTCATGGGCTTCTTCGTGCGCGAGGCTGTCGAGGTCACGGGATACATAAAGCCCGAAAGCAGGCAAGCCACCAAGCCCCCGGCCGGCCCCTCGACCATGGCGGGGCCCGACCTCGAGGAGGAGAAGCGCCGCATCATCGCCCAGGCGCGCGGCGAGCAGGCCCGCGGGGACCAGACCCTCCAGCAGGTCCTCCAGGAGATCAGGGGGATCAAGGACCGCCTGGACGAGGAGCACTCGGGGCTGCGCGCCGTCGCCGAGAGCGAGGACCACGAGACGGTGAGGCGGGTCGACGCCCTCCTTGCCCTCAACGACTTCTCCGAGAACTTCAGGAGGGAGGCGATCGCCCGCCTGCGGCGCGACTTCAGCCTCGAGCGCCTCGACGACGCCGAGGGCGCCGAGGACGCCACCCTCGAGTGGATCGGCGACTCCATCGAGGTATGGAAGGAGCAGGCCACGCGCCGGCCGAGGATCCTCGCCCTCGTGGGCCCCACCGGGGTGGGCAAGACCACGACCATAGCCAAGCTCGCCGCGATCTATGCCGTAGGCATAGCGGGCGAGAAGCCCCGATCGGTCAGGATGATCACCATCGACAACTACCGCATCGGTGCCCGCCAGCAGATCGAGACCTACGGGAACATCATGGGGGTGCCGGTGTCCTGCGTCGAGACGGCCGACGACCTCCGCAAGACCATAGCCCTGCACTCCGACGCCGACCTGATCCTCGTCGACACCGTGGGGAAGAGCCCCCGCGACGCCGTAAAGCTCGCGGAGATGCAGCGCATCCTCGCGGCCTGCGGGCCGAACGCCGAGATCCACCTGGCGCTCGCGGCGACGACCAAGACGAGCGACATATCGCAGATCCTCCGCCAGTTCGAGCCCTTCGACTACAGGGCCGTCGTCCTCACGAAGCTTGACGAGACCAACAGGGTGGGCAATGTCATCTCGGCCCTCGCCGAGCGGAAGAAGGCCCTCTCCTATGTGACCCATGGCCAGCGCGTGCCCCAGGACATCGAAAGGGCCAGGGTCGTCCGCCTCCTCATGAACCTCGAGGGTTTCCGCGTGGACAGGGCGCATCTCGAGGCCCGCTACGCCGAAGAACCCGCAGCCGCCGCTCGCAACGAGCGCAGCATCACCCCGATCCGGAGTTGAACATGGAAGACCAGGCCCAAGCGCTTCGTGAACTGATGGGGAGCCAGAGCAGCCCCAGGATCGACATTGCACCGCCCAAGGAGAGGGGCAAGAAGACCAGGATCATCGCCGTCGCCTCCGGCAAGGGCGGGGTGGGGAAGACGAACCTCTCGGTCAACCTGGCCATCGCCTACGCCAAGACGGGCAAGCGGGTCATCGTCATGGACGCCGACCTGGGCCTGGCGAACGTGAACGTGATGCTCAACATGATCCCCAAGTACAACCTCTACCACGTGATCCGCAAACAGAAGACCATGCGGGAGATCATCCTGGACACCGATTACGGCATCCAGATCGTCGCCGGGGCCTCGGGATTCTCCAAGATCGCCAACCTCTCCGAGGAGGAGAGGCAGAGCTTCATCGGGGAGCTGCACACCCTCTCCTCGGCCGACATCGTCATCATCGACACCGCGGCCGGGGTCTCCAACAATGTCCTCTCCTTCGTGGCCGCCGCCGACGATGCGATCATCGTGACCACCCCCGAGCCCACGGCGATCACCGACGCCTACGGCATCATCAAGATCATCGCCACCGAGATAGACAACCTCAACATCGGTCTCAAGCTGGTCGTGAACAGGGTAAAGAGCGTCACCGAGGGGCGGCGCGTCGCCGAGCGGATCATCAACATCTCGGGCCAGTTCCTGAACCTGAAGGTCGAGTACCTAGGCTGCATCTACGACGACCCGATCGTCCCGGCCTCGGTGCTGCGCCAAAAGCCCTTTTTCACCCAGGATCCCAAGTCCAAAGCCGCGATTTCCATCGCCCACCTGGTGAGCCGCATCGAGAAAACCGACTATATCGACGAGAAGGGCATCGGACGCTTCATCAAGAAGCTGTTCGGCAAGGATTAGTGGTGCTATCCTGCATCATGGAGCAAGGAAGGGCCAGGGAGGGGCCGGCCCTGGCCTGTCGCTCGCCGCTTGGCCGTTGACGTGTATATAGATTTCTGGCAATCTTGTCGTATAGGAGGGATAGGAGACGGTGGACACTGACCTGCGCGCATCGCTCGTCGCCGCCGGCGCAGCCTTCGCGCTGTCCTCCCTCGTCGGCCTTTTCTCCAGGGTCGGCTTCGGCGCCATTCTTGGAAGGGCCCTTGTCATCGGCCTCCTCTTCGGCGCCCTCGCCTTCGGGGCCATGTACCTGTTACGCGCCTTCAGCATGGATGCAGGGGCACGCGCGGCCGAGGCCAGGGAGGCCGATCTCGCCTCCCCGGGCGAAAGCGGGCGGAATGTCGACATTGTCCTCGATGAGGAGGGTCCTGTCGGCTTCGAGGACCCTGTCACGGCCGATGACGGCCCGGGAAGGCCTCACGACCGCTTTGCCGAGGCCGAGAACCCAGAGCTTGCCCACCAGGCTGCCGAGGGGCCGCGACACCTCCCGGCGGCCTTGGCCGAGGGGCTCGACGGCGACTCCCTCGGCCCCGAGGATCTCGGCAGCCTCCTTGAAGAGGAGGAGACCGAGACAGCTGCCTCCGTGCCCTATCCGTCCTTTTCGGCCACGGGCGGTCGCAAGGATGGCTTTGACGATCTGGATGTCCTGCCCGACCTCGAGGGCTTTTCCGATTCCTTCGCGGCTCCAGAGTACAAGGCCTCGGGCAGCTCCCGGGCCGAGTCTGGCGGAACCTCGGGGGGCCGATCGTCCGGTCTGGGCGACGGCGATGCGGCCAGCCTGGGCGGCCGTGAAGGTCTCGACCCCGCGTCACTGGCCAAGGCGGTGCGCACTATCCTCAAACGAGATCAGAAAGGGTAAGCGAAGATGGTCGAGAACCCGCTCCAGCGGATGACAGAGGACGAGCTCTGGTCCCAGTACAAGAACTCGAGGGACCCGGCCATCCGCGATGCCTTCATACGCCAGTACGCTCCCCTCGTGAAGTACGTGGCGGGCAAGGTCGCGGCGAGCATGCCGAACACTGTCGAATTCGAGGACCTCGTCGGTTTCGGGGTGTTCGGTCTCCTTGACGCGATAGAGAAGTTCGATCCCGACAAGAACGTCAAGTTCAAGACCTACGCGGTCACGCGCATCCGAGGCGCGATCTTCGATGAGCTTAGGTCGATCGACTGGGTCCCGCGCTCGGTCCGCCAGAAGACCAAGGAGATCGAGGACGCAGTTGTGAGCCTCGAATCCAAGCTGGGCCGCCCGGTCTCAGACCAGGAGATCGCCTCCTCCATGGGCGTCAGCGAGGACGACTTCCTCAAGACCATGCTCAAGATTTCGAGCACCTCGGTGCTCTCCCTCAATGACGTCTGGTACGCGGGCGACGACGCCGACAAGATCTCCATAGGCGAGAGCATCGAGTCCCCCTCCAGCATGAATCCCGACACCACGGTCGAGCGGGAGGAGGTCAAGCGCGTGATCGTCCAGGCGATCAGCGAGCTTCCCGAGAAGGAGAAGAAGGTCCTGGTCCTCTACTACTACGAGGACCTCACCCTCAAGGAGATCGGCCAGGTCCTGGAAGTGACCGAGTCCCGGGTCAGCCAGCTCCACACCAAGGCGATCCTTCGCCTCAGGGCGAAGCTCACCAACCTCCGCAAGGGGATCTTCTAGGACCATGGCGGCGACCCTCGGACTCGCAGAGATCGCCGAGCTCATGCGGCGGTACCTCGAGGAAGACGGAAGCAAGAAATCCATCATCGTGACGGGAACGAGCCTCGAGCTCGCCCTCGCCGACGCGGCCCTCCAGCTTGGCGTGCCCGTGAAGCGCATCGAGTTCGAGCTCATCGACAAGGGCGTCAAGGGCGTCCTGGGGGCCGGCTCAAGGCCCTGGAAGGTCAAAGCCTATGTCGCCGCCGAGAAGCGCGAGGTAGCCATGCCCGTTCAGGCCGAGGTGATGGATGACTTCGCGGAGGCCGGTGCCCTGAGCGTGGCCAAGGACAGGGACGGCGAATGTTTCGTTCGCATCGCCGCGGACGGGGCCCTCCTCAAGGTCTCAAGCCCCCTGGGCAAGGGCAGGAAGGCCACCGAGAAGCAGGCCTTCGACAAGCTCTCGGGCAGGGCCGTGCGCGAGATCGACGAGGCCCTCGTTCGGGAGGTGGTCAAGCAGGCATCGAGCGACTACGTGCGAGTGGGCGACTTCATTGCCAACCCCGTCAACGATGCCCTCATGACCGTGGACATAGCGGACCAGGAGATGAAGGCCTACGTCATCCTCACCCCCCCCGGCCCCGGGGGCTGCGACCTTTCCAAGGACGCCATACTCGGCTTCCTTCGCAACAACCGCATCATCAACGGTGTCCTCGAGGAGGTCCTGCAGGAGCTCGAGGACAAGCCGCGCTACCGTGAGCCCATACTCGTCGCCGAAGGCTCCAAGCCACAGAACGGCCGGGACTCACGCATCCAGTTCAATTTCGAGACCGACAAGACCAAGTACAGGCTCAAGGAAGCCTCTGACGGCAAGGTGAATTTCAAGGAGCTCGGCCTCATCCAGAACGTGGTCGCCGGCCAGCCCCTGGCCCGCAAGGTGCCGCCCGAGACCGGGGTCACGGGCAGGACGGTCACCGGCAAGCTCATCCCCGCCCGCAACGGCAAGGACGTCCTTCCGCCCTTGGGCAGGAACGTCCACATGGCCGAGGACGGGGCCACCATCATCGCCGACATAAACGGCCAGGTCACCTTCCTCGCCTCAAGGATCAACGTCGAGGAGATCTTCACGGTGCCCGGCGACGTCAATCTGAAGACGGGCAACATCATGTTCCTCGGCACGGTCATCATCCAGGGGAACGTCGATGACGGCTTCACGGTGAAGGCCTCGGGCAACATCGAGATCACTGGCTCGGTCGGCAGGTCCGAGGTAGTCGCCGAGGGCGATATCGTCGTCCATCAGGGCGTCGCCGGCAAATCCGACGGCTCGGTGACAGCCGGAAAGAACATCTGGGCCAAGTTCATCGAGAACGCCTCGGTCGAGGCGGGCGAGAATGTCATCGTCTCCGACGGCCTCATCAACTCGACCATAGTGGCAAACAAGAAGATCATCTGCCAGGGCAAGCGAGCCGCCATCGTCGGAGGCAGGTACCGCGCCTGCGAGGAGATAAACGCCAAGAGCCTGGGCTCGCCCGTCGGGGGGGCCGAGACCACCCTCGAGGTCGGCTACGACCCCAAGAGCAAGGAGAAGATGGACGAGCTCCAGGCCCAGGCCCTCAAGGTAAAGCGCCAGGTCGACGAGCACGACAAGAACATAGCCACCCTCCAGGCCACCAAGAAACAGAAGAAGAGCCTTCCCGAGGACAAGGAGGCGATCCTCCAGGACTATCTCGTGAGGCGGGCCGAGCTGATCGCGGAGCTTCGGGGCCTGGCCAAGGAGATCGAAGGCATCCAGACCTACCTCAACGGGCTCAAGACGCGGGGGAGGATCAGTGCCTCTGGCCGCGTCTATCCCGGTGTCAAGCTCGTGATAAAAGACGTCCACGAGGAGGTCAAGAACGAGCAAAAGGCCATTACATTCTACCTCGAGAACCAGATGATCAAGACGACGAGGTACGAAGAACCCGAGGACGAGATACTCAAACGGGGGCCACCCGATGCCCATAAGGCCGATTGACCTGCAAACTCTCCTCATGCAGCTCAGCCAGGTCGGACGCGACCAGGCCGCGGAGAAGGACGCAGCCCTCCGCGCCTCGATGCAGACCGCAGCCGACCAGGTAAAGAAGGTCGAGCAGAAGGAGGCGATCCATGAGCCCGAGGAGCCCGATACCGGGCCCCAGGCCATCAAGGACCGCCAAGGCGGGGGGCCGGGCGGCTCGGGCCGCAAGCGTGAGGAGGCCGAGGCTGCCGCGGCCCAGGGCGAGGAAGAGGTCATCAAGGACCCATCCCTCGGCAACAGCATCGATATTTCAGGATGAGCGCCATGCCCCAGATCCTCCTTATCCTTGCCCTCAACATAGCGGGGCTCTTTGCCGTCTATTTCCTCCTGCGCGCCCGCATCAGGCGTTTCCTCGAGCTCGAGAACCTCCTCGGCGAGGTCAGGGCCGAATCCCGCGCCCTCGTGATGGAGCTCAATGAGACAGCCGAGCGCAATGTGAGCCTCGTTGAGGACAGGATAGGGGCCCTCCGTTCCCTTCTTGAGGAGGTCGACAGGAGGATCGGCGTCGCCCATCGCGAGCTCGAAAACCGCTCGGCCGAGAAGGCCGTCTACGAACAGCTCTCAAGGCGCCGTCCCATTGTGCCAAGGGCCGGCGGCCCCGACCTCTTCCCCTCCGAGCCCCCTGCAGCCCCTCCCTTCGCGGAGGCCGCGGCCGCGAGGGCGCCGAGCCCTGCAGAGGCTGCGGCAGGGGCAGGAGCCCAGGGCCGGCAGGCAGGCGCTTCTGCCAGCCCATCCATGGCGGGACCCTTGCCGCAGCAGAGCCTGGCCGCCGCAGTCGGCCAGGCTGGGGCGATACCCCTCGTCCTCGGCGCCTCCGCAGAGGGCCTGGGCCAGTCTCAGATCCCCGAGATCCGTTTTTCCCGAGACTCCGTCGTGCCTAGGCCGACCCGGAACGAGGAGGCCCTCGAGCTTCACAGGAAGGGCTTCTCGCCAGACATCATCGCAGCCAGGCTCGGCGCGACGGTCGCCGAGATCGAGCTCCTCGTCGAGATGGAGGAACGCCGCAGCGAGTCCTTCGTTCCCGAGGCGGGTTTTTCAGACGGCTCGGAGGCCTGATTCCAGTGGCCTTCGCGATCGGCATAGACTTCGGAACCACTAACTCCCTGTGCTCCTGGCTGGACGGGAACAAGCCCAGCCTCATCCCCAACTCCCGGGGTGAGCGCTACACCCCGAGCGTGGTGGCTGTGTCCTCCTCGGGGCAGGTCCTCGTCGGGGAATCCGCGAAGAACCAGGCGATCCTCAACCCCGAGAGCACGGTGTCGGGCATCAAGCGCCTCCTTGGGACCGAGGGCAGGCTGTCCTTGGGCGGCCGGCCCTGGAGGGTGGAGGAGCTCGTGTCCTTTGTCCTCGGCTCCCTGCGCAAGGACGCGGAGCGCTACCTCGAGCGCGAGGTTGGGGCCGCGGTCATCACCGCGCCGGCACACTTCTCGGAGCGCGAGAGGAGGGCCCTCGTCGAGGCGGGCTCGATCGCCGGCCTCGAGATCCTGCGGGTCGTCAACGAACCCACGGCGGCGGCAGTGGCGCGATCGTGGAGCAGGCCATCACCCGAAGGCGAGGGCAGGCGCACCGTCCTTGTCTACGATTTCGGCGGCGGGACCTTCGACGTGACCGTGCTGGCCCAGACGGGCAGGGAGTGCAGGGTCCTCGCCTCGCGGGGCGACGGCCGCCTGGGCGGCGCCGACCTCGACGCCGAGCTCTGCCGCCTCGCCGTGTCGGTCTTTAGGCGGGATTTCGGCCTCGAGCCCGAGTCAGACCGCATCCTCGCCCAGACCCTCGCCGACGCGGCAGAGAGGGCGAAGATAGAGCTCTCCGAGCGCGAGGAGGCGACCATCGGGATTCCCTTCGCCGTGGTCGGGGCCGTGAACGGGAGGGGCGGAAGGGTCGTGAATCCCTCCCTCACCGTGACCCGGGCGATGTTCGAGAAGATCGCCTCCCCCTATGTCGAGCGGAGCCTCCGCCTCGCCGAGCTCGCCCTCGAGGAGGCCGGCATCGAGGCCTCGGCCATCGACTCCCTTGTCCTCTCGGGCGGCTCGAGCAGGATGCCCCTGGTGCGCAGGCGAATCCAGGAGCGGCTCGGCCTCAAGGCCGAGGGCAGGATCAGCCCGGCCGAGATCGTCGTGCTGGGCGCCGCGGCCTGGACGGGCATCATCTCGGGCTCGGAGCGGCTCAAGGTTGTCGACGTCGTCTCCCGCACCTACGGGGTCGAGATCGACGGAGGCCTTTTCGTGCCCCTCATCCTCAAGAACAGTCCCGTTCCCGCCTCGAAGAGCAGGATGTTCACCACCGTCGCCGACAACCAGGACTCGGTCGAGATCCACGTCCTCCAGGGCGAGAGCAGGGAGGCCGCCCTCGACCTGTCGCTGGGACGCTTCCTCCTCACGGGCGTCCAGGCGGCGCGCAAGGGCAAGCCGCGCATCAGGGTCGACTTCGGCATCGACGAGTCCGACATCCTCCATGTCGGAGCCGTCGACCTCGACACCGGCAAGGCCCAGGCCATCAGCATAGCCGACCTCGGCAGGGGGCCGGGCGACGAGGGATCCGAGGAGCTCCTTCGCAAGACCACATCGCTCGCAGACCGCCTCTTCGCCCTGAGGGATGGCCTCGTCCTCGAGCGGGGCCTGGAGGCCGAGCTGGACGAGTTGTGCGATCGCGCAGAGGCGGCGGCCAGGGAGCCGACGGCCGAGGTCGAGCTGCGGATGCTCAAGGCCGAGCTCGAGAGCCTTGTCGGCGAGCTCCTCGCGCGCGGCGGGGAGAGGAAGAAGAGGTGAAATCCCCCGAGGATCCCCAGGCCGGGAGCCCGGGCTCGGTGCGCGAGGTCGAGGCCCTCTACTCGGTGCTTGGCCTCGAGCCGGGAGCGGCCGAGGATGAGGTCAGGACGGCCTACCGACGCCTCGCGATGCGCTACCACCCCGACGGCTCCCGAGATCCCGCCACTGCCCGGCAATTCGCCCGCGTGGTCAGGGCCTACAAGATCCTCAAGGCGAGGCCGGGCGCCCCGCCCAAGGCCACGGGCTCACCCCGCGACCGCTTCGCCCTGGTGCTCGAGGCCGGGGAGGACCTCTTCTCCCTCGGCCAGATCCTGGCCGTCGACCCCGACCCGCGGGCCAGGGAGGCGGCGGCGAGGAGTCTCGGTCTCTCGGGGAGGCGTTCGGCCTACGTGTTCCTCAGGCGTGCCTTCTATGACAGCGACGAGGGGGTGGCCCTCGCCGCGGTGAGGGCCGTGGCCTTCATAGGGTCGAGGCAGGCGGGGGGGGAGGTCGCGGCCCTCTACAGCCGCTCTGGCAGGGCCATGCGCGAGCGCATGCTCGAGGCAGCGGCGGCGACCAAGGAGCCCCTGTTCAAGGCCACCCTCGAGGCCGCGGCGACCGACGAGGACCAGGCCTTAAGGCTCAGGGCCGCTCGGATAGCCGTCGAGCTTTAGGGCTCGAGGCTAGGGCGGAGCCCTTTAGCGGATCCTCTGCGCGACGGCGAGGCCGGTGGGGGTGACCGCGAGCCCGCCCTCTGCGCTCTCCTTGAGGGAGGCCGGCATCGAGGCCCCGATGCTCTTCATCGCACCCACCACCTCGTCGAAGGGTATGGCCGAGCGCACCCCGGCCGCCGCCAGGCTGGCCGCGGTGATAGCGTTGGCTGCCATGAAGGCATTGCGCTTGACGCAGGGGACCTCGACGAGGCCGGCCACCGGATCGCAGGCGAGGCCGAGGCAGTTCTTGAGGGAAAGGGCGGCCGCGTCGATGCAGGCCTCGGTCGAAAGGCCCATGAGCTGGCTAAGGGCCGCGGCGGCCATCGCCGCTGCCGCCCCGCATTCCGCCTGGCAGCCGCCCTCGGCGCCGGCGAGGGTCGCGCGGGCCGCCACGAGCATGCCTATCGCGGAGGCCATTGTGAAGGCGTCCTGGAAGACCCGCGAATCGGGGCCAAGGGAGGGAGAGCGCGCGTCCCGCCATGCCCACAGGACGCCGGGTACGATCCCGCAGGAACCGGCCGTCGGGAAGGCCACGATCTTGCCTCCGCAGGCGTTCACCTCGTTCACGGCGAGGGCGTAGACCAGGGCCTTGCCGAAGAACTCATCGGCCACCGGAGAATTGGCCGAGGCCGCGAGGCTGTGGGCCGCCCCCACCGTGAGGCCGGAGAAGGAGAGCTGGGGCCTGGACATGCCCTCGTCGAGGGAGTGGCGGGTTATCCTGATCCTTCTCGCGAGCTCTGCTCTGATGGCCTCTTCGCTTGTCCCCGCGTAGAAGGCGTCCCTTTTCACGAGGTAGTCGCAGAGGCCGAGCCCCGCGTCCCCCGCCCTGGCGAGGAGGTCGATCGAGCTCGTGAATTTCCAGTTCATGTGGGGACTTCCTTTGGCCGCTTTCAGGACTTGATCGACGGGACGTGGACCACGTCGAGGACGCCGTGGATGCGCGCCGCTGCCTCAAGTAGGCGGCTCGATACCGCGCCGTCCACCTCGGCCACGATCAGGGCCTCGTCGCCCTTGTCCCTGCGGTGGGATGCGAGGCTTGCGATGTTCAGTCCTGCGGCCGCGAGCAGCGAGGCCAGCTCGGCGATCACCCCGACCTCGTCGTGGTGGAGCACGAGGATGGCGGCGAGGCCGCCGTCGAGCTCGGCCTGGAAACCGTTCACCGACTTGAGGCGTATCTCCCCCCCGCCGATCGAGGAACCTCTTACCCTTAGCCTCTCGTCTCCGCCCTCGAGCTCGAGGACGACGGTGTTCGTGTGGTAGCGCTCAGGTCCCGCGTAGTCGCTCAGGATCTCGATCTCGAGTCCCTCGCGTTGGGCGATCTCTGGGGCGAAGGCGAGGCGCTCGTCCTCGGGCAGGATGCCAAGGAGACCGGCTATGGCGGCCTTGTCCGAGCCGTGGCCCTTCCAGGTACGCGCGAGGGAGCCGTAGAAGGTGATCCTGGCCCGCTCGAGGGGCGTCTTGAGGATCTTGCGGGCGAGGTAGGCGATGCGGGCGACACCAGCGGTGTGCGAGCTCGAAGGGCCGATCATCACGGGTCCGAAGAGGTCGAGGAGGGTGGGCGCGTTCTCGGGCATCTGCTAGTGCTCCCCGACCGCAGACTCTATGCCGTAGTCCTCGATCTTCTGGTAGAGGGTCTTGCGGCCTATGCCGAGGACCTCGGCCGTCCTGCTCTTGTTCCCGGCCTGGGAGGCGAGGGTCTCGGTGATGAGTATCTTCTCGGCCTCAGCGAGGCTCGATCCGACGGGCACCCTCACGTTCCTCTCCTCTCCAGAGGAGCGCACGCTTGGGGGCAGGTCCTCGAGCTCGACAAGGCCGCCGGCGGCCATCACGACCGCGCTCTCGACGCAGTTGCGCAGCTCCCGCACGTTGCCGGGCCAGGGGTAGGAGTAGAGGGAGAGGCGGGCCTTGGGGTTGAATCCCTCGATGCGCTTCCCGTTCTCCTCGCCGAACTCGCGCAGGAAGGCCATCGCGAGGAGGGGGATGTCGTCGCGTCTTTCGCGCAGGGGAGGCACGTGGATCGAGACGACGTTGAGCCTGTAGTAGAGGTCCTCGCGGAAGGAGCCCTTGCGGATCTCCTCCTTGAGGTCGCGGTTGGTCGCGGCGATGATGCGCACGTCCACCTCGACGGTCTCCTCTCCGCCCACACGCTCGAACTTGCGCTCCTGGAGGACACGGAGGATCTTGATCTGGACGTTCTGGTTGATCTCCCCGATCTCGTCGAGGAAGAGGGTGCCCTCGTGGGCGAGCTCGAAGCGTCCCCTGCGCCTCCCCTGGGCGCCGGTGAAGGCCCCCTTCTCGTGGCCGAAGAGCTCGCTCTCGAGGAGGCTCTCGGCGAGGGCAGCGCAATGGACCTTGACCAGGGGGCCGTCGCGTCGGGGCGAGAGGTTGTGGATGGCGTCGGCGACCAGCTCCTTGCCGACTCCCGACTCGCCCGTGACCATGACGCTGGCCCTCGTCGGCGCGACCCGCCTCACCAGCTCGAAGACCTTCTTCATCTCGGCGCTCTTGCCGATGATGGAGCTCGAGTGGCGCTGGGCCTCGACCTCGGCCTCGAGCTCCCTGTTCTTGCGCGCGAGTTCCCTGCTCTCGAGGGCGCGCTTCACGAGCAGGGACAGGTGGTCGAGGTTGACGGGCTTGGTGACGAAGTCGAAGGCGCCCGAACGCATCGCGCTCACCGCGTCCTCTATCGTGCCGTGGCCCGTGAGGACGATGACGGGAAGGCCGGGATAGCGCCCCACCACCGTCTTCAGCACCTCGGTGCCCGATACCTTGGGCATCCGCAGGTCGGTGATCACCAGGTCCACATCCCCCTGGTCGACCATCCTCAGGGCCTCGTCGCCGTCCGAGGCTCCGAGGGTCCTGTAGCCTTCGAGCCCCAGGGCCTCTGAGAGGCCTTCCCTGATGTTTTTTTCGTCGTCGGCTACCAGAACCGTGAATCGCATCGTTTTCAGCGCTCCCTTTGGCCCTCCCCCGAGGGGCAGGCGCCGCTCTCATGGCCTTTCGGATCCCGTCCTAGGCCTCGGCCTTCCGCGTCTCTCCGTCCTCGGTGCCAAGGATCGTGGCCTCGTCCCAGGCAAGGAGCCTCCTCACCTTCTGCGGCACGGGCAGGCTTATCGTGAAGACCGAGCCCTGGCCCTGCCGGGATGAGACCGAGATCTCTCCCCTGTGCTCCTTGACGATCTTGAAGGTGATGGTGAGACCCAGGCCCGTGCCATTCTCCTTGGTCGTGAAGTAGGGCTCGAATATCTTCGCGAGGTCCTCCTCGGGGATGCCGACCCCGCTGTCCTCGACGGAGATCTCCACCTCGTCCTCGCCTTTGTGGGCGGACAGTCCCAGCTTTCCCCCGCCCGGCATCGCCGCGAGGGCGTTCTTCACGAGGTTGAGTATGGCCTGCTTCATGAAACGGCGGTCAAGGAGGACCCGCGGGAGCCCCTCGTCGATTTCCACTGCCAGGGCCACGCCCGAGCGCTCGGCCTCGGGTCCCATGAAGTCGGCCACCTCCCTCACAAGCTCGCCTGGGTCAGTCTCGATGAGCTGGACGTCCATCGGCCTGACCGCGAAGAGGAAGTCGACCACGATCTTGTTAAGCCGCTCTATCTCCTCGTCGACCACCACGAGGTGGCGCTCGAGGGTGGTGGGGTCGACGGCGTTGCCGCCCAGGGCCGCCTTCTTGATCAGCTGGATGTGTATCGAGATCGCGCCCAGGGGGTTCTTTATCTCGTGGGCGACGCCGGCCGCGAGGGTGGTCAGGGAGGCGAGGCTCTCGGCCCGGCGCAGCTGGGCCTCGCGCTTTCGCTTGTCGGTGATGTCCTCGAGGTGGAGGAGGGCGCCCTGGATCCTTCCCCTTGAGACCAGGGGGGTCACCGAGGCGGCGACGAGCCTCACCGAGCCCTTTGACTCAAGGCGGAATTCCCTGTCTATTACCGAATCCTCGCTCTCCAGGGTCTCCCGAAGGAACTCTGCGAGGTCCTCGTCCTCCACTCCCTGCCAGAGAGGCCGCTCGCTGGGGTCGGGCCCGCCAAGTCGCAGCATGCGCTCGGCGGTCTTGTTGTAGATCGTGGGCAGGTGGTCGTTGTCGCACACGACGATGCCATCGAGCATGGAGTCGAGGGCGGCCTCCATGCGTCCGTTCTCCTCGGCCAGGGCGTAGAGGAGGGCCCGCATCTGGTCCTCGTTCATGCGGGGGACCTTTGCTATGGCACGCTCGATGAAGCGCCTCATGACCTCTCCGCGATCGCGAACATGAGGGTCTCGGCTATGAGGCCGGGATTGCGGTTCCAGGACTCGTAGTCCGACCTTGCCTCGCGCAGCAGGCGGGCCCAGGCCTCGACGGTCTGCATGCCGCGGGCGTCCATCTCGCCGTCGCGCAGGGCGGCGCCGAGGATTGCCGCGAGGGCGGAGAGGAAGGAGCGGAAGCTCGAGGCGTAGCGCTCGTCCTTCTGCCCGAAATCCTTGGTGGCCTCGAGGAGGGAGGCAAGGGCCGAGGAGGGGCTCCTTCTCTCTGCCTCGGCAGTGGCGGCCATCGCGGCGAGGGGAGGGGGGAGCCCGGCGCATCCGGCCCTCGCGGCCAGGGCTGCCGACAGGAAGGCCTCGGCGCGTTCGCGGGCCTCCGAGGGCGGGAAGGCACGCCTTGCGGCGAGGAAGGCCTCGACGCTCGCGGCCGGCTCCCCCGAGCGGAAGACCCTGTCGATCACGAGGGCCGTGGCCTCGCTGTCCCTCGCCCTGAAGGTGTAGGTCCTCGAGCGGGACAGTATCGTGCCGAGGAGGGATGTCCTTCGCGAGCTCAGGAGGACGAAGCGCACGCTTTCGGGCGGCTCCTCGAGGATCTTGAGGAGGGCGTTGCGCGCGGATTCGAGCATGCGGTCGGCGTTCTCGATGATGACGGTCTTGCGCGAGCCCATCGGCGCGAGCCTGGCCCAGAGCTCGGCGTTGCGTACCATGAAGACCGGCAGGGAATCGGGGACGAAAGCCTCGAGCTTGGTGCAGCTGAGGGCTATCTTGGCGGCGGCTCCGGCTGCCCCGGGAGAGAGGCTGCGCGCCGGGGCCTTCTCAGGCGAGATGGCCTCGAGGCCCTCCTCGATGTCGCGAACCAGGGCGATCGCCTTCCCGAGCCGAGCCTCCTCGCCCTCGAAAAGGACGGTGTCGAAGCGCCGCACGAGCTTGCGCGCCGCCCTCACGAAGAAGTAGGAGGCGGCCTTGCCAGGCGAGCGCTCGAGTAGCTCGAGGGCGGCGCTGAGCTCCTCGGGAAAGGTCCTCGGGCCCATGAGCACGAGGTCGGAGTGGGTGAGGGCACGGTGGCGGGTGCAGGATGGGCAGGGGCAGTTCCAGGCAGCGCGCTCTCCCGCCGCCGTGCACGAGACGGCCCGCGCGAGCTCGAGGGCCGCGGTGAGCTTGCCCGAGCCGGGAGGGCCCGAGAACAGGAGGGCCGGAGGCAGACGGTCCGTCTCGACGTCGGCCCTAAGGAGGGCGAGGGCCTCGTCCTGGGCAAGCAGGTTCTCGAACACGGCGGTATCAGGGCTTCTTTATCGAGTTGAGGACTGGTGTGAGGGCTTTGCTCACCTCGGGTCCGATGATGGGCAGGATCGTCTTGGCGAAGGCCGAACCCTCGAGGGTCTTCTGCAGGGCGGGGATCCTGACGATCGTCATCACGATGAGGATGACCGAGACGAGGAGGAGGCCCTCGATCATGCCCAGGAAGAGGCCGACGATACGGTCGGCGCGCTCGAGGTGGGAGGCCTCGAGCCCGTCGGTGACAAGCCTCTCGACCAGCTTGACCGCGAGGAAGGCAAGGAGGAAGACGATGAGGAAGCCCAGGACCTCGGGGACGATGGTCACCCCGAGCTTGCCCCTGAGCAATGCCGCCGCGGGCCTGTAGAGGAGGAGGGCCGCGAAGATGCCTCCGACGAAGGACGCGACGGAAAGGATTTCCTCGACGAAGCCCCTGACGAAACACCTGATCGCCAGGATGACGATGAGGCCGACGAAAACCCAGTCCATCGTGTTCATGTCTCTGCTCCTATCCGTGCCATGATGAGATCAGCGACGAGGTCGCCAGCGTCGATTCCCGCGATCTGCGCGGCGGCCGCGCCCATCCTCGAGGCGCGGGGGCCATCGCCGAGGAGGGAGAGGATTTCCGAGAGGAGGCGCTCCGGGTTTGCCGAGCCCTTCGAGAGGCTCAGCGCCGCGCCGGCATCGCTGAAGAGCTCGGCGTTCTCCACCTGGTCCCCCCTGGTGCCCGATCCCGTGAGGGGGACGAGGATCATCGCTTTGGCGAGGGCTCCGCACTCCCAGAGGGTGCCCGCGCCCGACCTGGCCACCACGATGTCGGCCGCCGCGAGGACATCGGGCATCTCCCTTGAGATGAAGCCAAAGCGGCGGTAGCGACCCGATGAGGGCGAAGGCGCTGACTCCCCGCCGGCGTCGAGGGCTCCAGGGCCGGCCTGGTGGGCGACAAAGGCCCTCCCCTCAAGGCGGGGAAGGATGGCCTCGACCAGCTCGTTGAGCTGGCGGGCTCCCTGGCTTCCCCCCAGGAAGAGGAGGACAGGCAGCCCATCCTCGGCGCCAAGCCAGGCCCTGCCGGCCTCGCGGCTGCCCTTCCTGATGGCCCTGCGTATAGGATTGCCGGCAAGGCTCACCCTAGCCCTCAGCCCGGGCGGCAGGCCTTGCCTGGTGCGCTCATAGCTCACGATGATGCGTTCGGCCCGACTGGCGTTGAGCCTCGTCGCGAGGCCCGGGCTCAGGTCTGACTCGTGTGTGAAATAGGGGATGCCGAGGGAGGCGGCCGCGGCGCAGGGCGGCACGCTCACATAGCCGCCCTTTGAGAACAGGAGGCGGGGCTTGAGCTCGGCGAGTATCCGGCGCGAGGCGAGGTAGCCGGCGAGCACCCTGAAGGCGTCGAGGAGGTTCTCGGCTGAGAGCTGTCTTCGCAGCTTCCCCGAGGGGATGGCCCTGTATTCGACGCCAGCGGCCTCGACGGCCGATCGGTCTGCGTCCTTAAGCGAGCCGAGCCACACGATGCGGCCGCCAAAGCCCTTTTCCCTGAGCCGCTCGATGACCGCGAGGCCGGGGAAGATGTGGCCTCCCGATCCCCCGCCCGTGAACGCTATGACGCGCGTATCTGCCACGCGAGGGTCCTAGCCCTTGCCGCCGAGCAGCATCTTCGCATAGGCGTCGAGGACGCTGTCTCCGCTCGAGGCTGCGCTGCCATCGGCCAGGACCGAGAGGGCCTTCTTGGCGAGGAGCTTGCCGAGCTGGACCCCTTCCTGGTCGAAGGAATTGATGTTCCAGGCGAAGCCCTGGAACATGACCTTGTTCTCGTAGTGGGCGAGGAGGGCGCCGAGGGTGCTCGGGTCGAGCTTGTTCCCGTGGATCAGGGTGCTCGGCCTTTCGCCCGGGAAATTCTTGTTCCCGTTCGGGTCGCTCTTGCCACGGGCAAAGGCCACGATCTGGGCGGCGAGGTTCGCGTTGAGCTTCTGGCGGCTGGTCGAGCCCTCGACCAGGCAGTCGCCCGCTGTCTGTCCCTCGAGGAAGCCGATGAACTGGAGGGGCATAGGATCGGTGCCCTGGTGGAGGAGCTGGTAGAATGAGTGCTGGCCGTTCGTGCCGGGCTCGCCGAGCACCACGGGGCCGGTCTGGTAGGCGAGGGCCTCGCCCCTGCGGTTGACCCGCTTGCCGTTTGACTCCATGTCGAGCTGCTGAAGGTGGGCCGGGAAACGGGAGAGGGCCTCCGCATAGGGCAGGATCAGGGTGCAGGGGTAGCCCAGGACGTTCCTGTCGTACAGGCCGATCATCGCGTCGAGGAGGGCCGCGTTGCGCGAAATGTCGCCCTCGAGGGCGGCGCGGTCGCCCGAGCTGGCCCCGGCCAGGAAGTCGGCGAAGGCCTCGGAGCCGAGGGAGAGGGAGAGGACGACGCCGCCCACCATGCTCGAGGAGGAGTAACGGCCGCCGATGAAGTCGTCGATGTAGAAGGAGGCGAGGTAGCCAGGGTTCCCCGCGAGGGGGCTCGTCTCGCTCGTCACCGCGATGATGTGCTTGGCCGGATCGAGGCCCTTGGCCTTGAGCCGCTCGCGAAGGAGGGACTCGTTGGCCAGAGTCTCCTGGGTCGTGCCGCTCTTGGATACGAGGATGAAGAGGCTGGACTCGAGATCGAGGCGCTCGAGGACGGAGTTGGCGTCGTCGGGATCGACATTCGAGATGAAGCGGGCCTCCATGCGCAGCTTGCCGTTCGCCCGGGCCCAGCGTTCGAGGGCCAGGTAGAGGGCCCTGGGGCCGAGGTCGGAGCCGCCGATGCCGATCTGGGTCACTGTCGAGAAGGCCTTGCCGCTCGAGCCCCTGATCCTGCCACCATGCACAGCCCTGGCGAAGTCCGCCGCCTTCTGGCGCTCTCCCTCGTAGAAGCCCCTCTGGTCCCTGCCTTCGTGGCTGACGGCCTTGCCCAGCTGGCCCCTGGCCAGGTGGTGGAGGACCATACGGTCCTCGCCGGTATTCATATGCTCCCCCTCGAGGAGGAGGCGGTACTTGTCAATGAGCTGAAGTTCGTCGGCGAGCTTGCCAAGGGCAGAGAGGATCTTCTCGTCCACCGGGGAAGCCGACCAGTTGAAACTGAGGCCAGCACCCATCGCCACCTCGCAGGCGCCTATGCGATCGGGGACCAGGAGGTCGGCGAGGCGGGGGCGAGGGAGGGAGATGAGGCTGCGCCAGGCGAAAGAGCGATCGAGGTCGATGAAACTTGTCATGGACGGCTCCTTCGATCGTGTCTGTTTCGATGTGCATCGAGAGTCATCATGCATCATGATATAGCTCACGGACTCCCGCATCAAGGCATCGGATTATGCCCGGATGTGCTATGATACTTCTTGCGGAGGCATGCGTGGCTGTACGAATAGAACGTGTGGAGCGGGAATTCATCTTGGGCGCGGCTGCCGAGGCCAGGACAGAGGCGCGGCTCCAGTCGGCGGGCCACACCATCAGGTGCCACATCGTGAGCTCCGAGACGGGGAGGCTGGCCCTCACGCACTCAGGCACCGAGCCTGCCAAGTTCAAGCCCCGTCAGCGCGTCTCGGTCTATTTCGACTTCCGCGGCCAGGGCGTCTCCTTCACCGCTCCCGTGCTCAAGTACGGGCCGGAGTCCATAGACCTCGGCAGCCCCGAAGGGATGTACCGCAGCCTCGAGCGGCGCTGGCCACGGGTCCCGCCACCCTCGGGACTCGCCGTGGATTTCCTCCTCCCCGACGCCGACCTCAAGCTCGACTGCCCCGAGTCAGAAGAATGGGCCGAGGTCGAGCTCCCCGAGCTCCAGCAGGGCCTCGAGACAGCCGACCTCTCCTCCCTCGTCGCCAGCTTCAAGGCCAAGGCCGAGGCCCTGGCGGGGGAGGGCAGGGTGGTCATGTTCAAGGACCGCGGTCCCCTCGACGCCGCCCAAGAGATAGCTGCCAGGCTCGGACGCGTGCTCTTTGTGCCCTCGACCCTGGGCGGCCTCCCCCATGTCGATCCCTACCCCTCGGGCAGGATCATCACCCGCGACATGGCCGAGGACTTCGAGGGCCTTTCGGCCATGGTCGAGGGATCCCCCCTCGGAAGCTATCTTGCCGAGCGCGCGGCCGGGGGCCTCGCCTCGGCCGTCTGGTGCCCCGTGGTCTACTACCGCTATACGGTCGGCATGGTCGAGCTTTCAAACGGCTCGGGCAGGCCCAAATCCCTCGGGCTCACGGCAGTCGACCTCGCCTGGGAATTCGCCCGCGTCCTCGCCTGGTTCCTCAAGCGCCACGGCTATTTCGGCTCCGCGAAGGACAACGAGGGCGCGCGCCGGGGCTCGATCATCGACGCCAGCCCAGCCGGCCTCCTCGTCGAGCTGCCGACGAACGGGCCGCGTTTCGTCGATGGCTCCCTGCTCAGGCTCAAGCTCTCATCGGGCGACTGGAGCCTCCTGTGCGCGGCCAAGGTGGCGAGGCGCTACGATGACGGCAAGACCAGGTTCTACGGTCTTGCCTTCCAGGCCCTCGAGCCCGAGGAGATGGCAGGCATAGCGCGGGGCCTTTACGGGGCCGACGAAGCTGTGCCCCTCGAGGCGCGAGGCAAGGGATGAGCATCGACGAGTACGCGAGGCTCTCCATCGCCGTCCTCAGGGACTGGCGGGTCATCGCCGTCGCCATCGGCGCGATCCTTATATGGGCCGCCCTGCGCTATGTGGGTCTCGTCTACTACTCTCGCTCGCGTATCCCGGCCAGGAAGAAGGGTGCCGCGAAGCCTGGGACCGGCAAGGGCCAAGTCAGGCAGTAGGCGCTCCGAAGCCCTCTGCCTCGAGCAGCAGGGCCAAATCGAGGACAAGATGGTCTCCCCATGAGCCTGAGACGATCTGGAGACCAAGGGGCAGGCCTCCATCCGTCAAACCCGCGGGCATGGAGAAGGCCGGGAGGCCTAGGAGATTGAATGGCGAGGTGTAGCTCAGCCTTGGCACTTCCGCGAGGGGGGGTGGCCCTTCCATCATCGTCGGCGTCACGAGGACATCGATGCCCTCAAAGAGAGCTTCGAAGCGGCGACGCAAGCCGGAGCGCAGGATATGGGCCCGCACGAAGTCAGCAGGCCCATAGGCCCAGCCCGCCAGGAGCCTGAGCCGCGTGAAATCGCCATAGAGACCCAGGGATTCCCTCTGGAGGCTATGGTGCCACTGTGCGGCCTCTATGGCGAGGATCGTCGTATTGAGGCTGCGCATGGCCCTGAGCTCGGGGAGCTCCACCTCGACGAGGTCGAAGCCAGAGCGGCCGAGCCAGGCGATGCCCGCCTCCCATGCGGCGGCAGCCTCGGGGGCGACGATCGAGGCTCCGCCCCCTCCTCCCGCGAGGACCCCGATCCTCATGCCCCTGGGATCGCGTCTGGCTTCCCCAGCTTCCCCAGACGAGGCGGCGCTCCAGCGCGAGGTTCTCGGATCAAGAGCATCAGGCCCTTCGCAGATGCCAAGGAGGAGGGCTGCGTCGGCTGCGCTCCTGGCCAGGAAGCCTGGGTGGTCGAGGGACCACGAGAGGCCCGCGCATCCGGCAAGGCTCGCCCTTCCGAAACTGGGCTTGAAGCCCACTATGCCGCAGAAGGAGGCGGGGATGCGGACAGAGCCCCCCGTGTCGGTGCCGAGGGCGGCGAAGGCCATCCCGTCGGCGACGGCCGCGGCAGAGCCCGAGCTTGAGCCACCCGAATCCCTGTCTGTCGCCCGGGGATTCCTGGTCGGTCCGAAATTGTCGTTGTTTGATCCGGGTGAATAGGCGAACTCGGACATGCGGGTCTTGCCGATGAGGATGGCTCCCGCGGCCCTCAGCCTCGAGACAGCCGTGGCGTCGACCTCGGCCGGCCTTCCTCCCAGGATGGCCGAACCCGCCCTTGTCGCCGTCCCCCGCAGGTCGAAGATGTCCTTCACCGCGACCGGGATGCCGTGGAGGGGCCCAAGATAGCGGCCCGCGAGGATCTCGGCCTCGGCTGCACGGGCGGCGCGAATGACCTCCTCGACCAGGAGTTCCTGGAAGGCGTTGATGAGCGGATCCCTTTCCCCGATCCTTTCGATGGCCCTGGCCGCGAGGTCCACCGGCGAAAGCTCGCGGTTCCCCACAAGCCTTGAGGTATCAAGGATCGGCGAGCGGGTCTCGGGGCCAGGCTGCCAGCGCCTAGTGCCTCGGGGCCTGGCTTCCCTTTCTCCCCGGCTCTCCAGGTAGTCGGGCACGGGGAGGGGCGGCAGAAGCGAGACGCAGTCCTCGAATGCGTGGACCTGTCTGAGCAGGCCCATCGCTTCGACGCGCTCGAACTCGGACTCGGCGAGGACTATGCCCGCGCCAGCGAGGTTGGCCCTGAACCTGTCCATGATCGCCCCAAGGCTTATCTCTCCCATGCCTTCTCCCCCCCCTCGCGACCCTTATGGCCATAAGGTATACACGCTGATGGCCACTTCCATCCACGGTCTTGGGGCTCCCCCCCGCGGCAAGGGACGGACCTAGGTCAGCAGGCTGCGCCTGGCGGGAGCGAGGGCAGCCTTCCATGGCCAGGCGGGCATCTCCCTTGCCAGGCCAAGGCGGAGGGCAGCGGCCATCGCATGGGCGGCATCCTCCTCATCCCATCCGGCCATGCTTCCCCATCCCGCGCAGAGCGGAGGCTCCCCCCTCCATCGGCCCGCAAGGAGGGCGACGGCCCGGTCGGCCCTGAAGCGGCGGGGGTTCCACACGAGGAAGTCCCTGATCTCCCTCTCCCCTTCGAGGGCCGTTGTCTCCCTGTCCTCGCAGCGGTCGCAGCCTGAGCAGGGGGCGCGCTCGGAACGCGAGCTGCCAAGGAGGTCGAGGAGGTTTTCCCTCCGGCAGCCTGGCATCGTCGCATAGCCCAGGAATGCCCTTCGGCGGCTGAGCCTCGAGGGCTCCAATCCATCCCCGCCCCTCCCCCCGTCCCAGGGCGTGGCGATCAGGACGGCCTGGGACCTCTGCCCGTCGCGCCCAACCCGCCCCGACTCCTGGAGATAGGCCTCGACTGTCGAGGGGGGGGAGAAATGGACAACAGCCCTTATGTCCTTCTTGTCCACGCCCATGCCGTACGCGCAGGTGGAGACCAGGATGCCCTCCCTGCTCGCGAAGAACCAGTCCTCGATCTCGCCCTTCTCCTCCCGCCCGAGCCCGGCATGATAGAAGCGCACATCGCGGCTCTTGAGCCTCCTGCGCAGGAGGCCAGCCAGGATCTGGACCCCTTCGCGGGAGGCCTCGAACACGAGCAGCGGCCGCGGAAGCTCGCGCGCGAATCGTGTGAGGGTCCTCTCCCTGCACAGGGTCCTCACGACCGAGTAGGAGATGTTGGGCCTGTCCGGGTCGCCTTCAACTATCCGGTAGCCCTGGCCGGCGAATAGCCTCGAGGCGATGGCCTCGCACACGGCCGGTCCGGCCGTCGCGGTGAATGCGCTGACGCAGGCCGGTCCGAGCTCCCCGAGGATCCTTCCGAGCTCGAGGTAGGCGGGCCTGAAGGTTTCTCCCCACTCCGAGACGCAGTGAGCCTCGTCAATGGCCACATGGCTCGGCCTGTGCCCGCGCAGGAAGTCGCGGAGCCTCGGCAGGGCCAGGCATTCTGGATTTGTGAGCACAAGCTTGGCGGCCCCGCTGGCCACGGCGGCCTCCTGTGCCGCACGCTCGGCGGGCTCCTGTCCGCCCCGGAAGACGGCGCAGGGGATGCCCAGCTGGGCCAGGCGGCGCTGCTGGTCGGCCATGAGCGCGAGCAGGGGGTAGACGACGAGGCTGGGGCCGGGAAGGAGGAGGGCAGGCAGCTGGAAGCACAGGGATTTGCCGAAGCCCGTGGGCAACAGGACGATCTGCCGCGGTGGAGGGCCTTCCTGCCCGGCCTCCGCGGCCTCGAGCACGTTGGCTATTACGAGGCGCTGGAAGGGGAAGAGGTAGGAGATGCCAAAGCGCTTGCGCGCGAGCTCGGTGATCCGATCCTCGGCCTGATTGCCTTCCTCGTCCATTCCCACCGCACGCGCCGCAAGCCCGACTCTGATTGAGGTTCCAGGCCCTAGTCGAGGCCCTTTCGCGGGCAGAGCCCGATGATGGGGCAGGCGGGAGCCATCGAACCCTGGGCGCAGCCCGGCTTCCAGGCCACGCAGACGAACTTCCCGTGGCGGTTCACGGCGTAGGAAAAGGCCGTGCGGCGCTCTGCCTCCACGAGCTCGGCGATCCTGCTCTCCATCCTGCCTGGGTCCCTTTTTCCGTCGAGGCCGAGTCTGTAGCAGACGCGGAGGACATGGGTGTCGACGATGATGCCCGGCTGTCCGAAGCAGGCCGAAAGGACGAGGTTGGCCGTCTTTCGCCCCACGCCAGGGAGGAGGAGGAGCTCTTCCATCGTGCCCGGGACCCGGCCGCCAAAGCTCTCCTCGATGATCCGCGCCATCTCGACGAGGTGGCGCGCCTTTGTCCGGAAGAATCCCAGGCTGTGGATCACGAGCTCGACCTCCTCGGGCCTGGCCCGGGAGAGGGACGATGGGTCGGGCCAGGCCGAGAAAAGCCTGGGCGTGACCTTGTTCACCTGGTCATCGGTGCACTGGGCCGACAGGGCCACGGCGCAGATAAGCTCAAAGCAGTCGCCATGGCGCAGAAGGGGGGCAGTGTCGGGCCAGAGCGGGACGAGGATCTCCTGCACCCTGGCGAGCCGCCGCCTCAATTCCCCTGTGGTTTCCACGCTGCCCCAGTATATTCCCGTGGCCCCGATTTGGCCAAGCCTTGCACAGCGTGGGGAAATTGCTATACTTAGGCTCCAAACGGGGGATTTCATGAAACGAATCGTCATCGTGCTCGTACTGATCGCGTTCGTGGGCGCCTTTCTCGCGGCCGATACATCGGCCTTCTATCCCGTCCGGCTGGACATCGTCAAGGTTTATACCCACGCGGACGGTTACCGCGTCCTTTTCCTTTCAGGCTATGCCGGTGTCAACGAGTTCTACCTGCCCGGCAAGTGGTTCAGGATCACCAAGGACAGCTCGGGCGGTCTGCTGCCTCCAAAGGCCGAGATGGTGCGTGGCCACGATCCGAGCTTTCCCTACATGGTGCTTTTCTACAAGGATGGCAAGTTCGACCATCTGAGAATCTTCGTCCAGGACGCCCTCAGCGATCCGATGTGGGCCGTGCTCACGCCATCAGAAGGCAGCGGGAAATTCACCGCCGACGACCTCAATATCAAGTTCTAGCAAGCGGTGTCCAAAACCTCCTAAATTCCCCTTCGGGCAGAAAGGCTGAAACCAATGCTTCCGGTACCTCGCGAGCTCCTTGATTTCATAGAGCAGCACGACACGTTCTACGTGATCGGTCACAAGGAGCCAGACGGCGATTGCGTCGGCTCACAGCTTGCCCTCGCTTCCTACCTCCGGCGCAGCGGCAAGCAGGCAGTGGTCTGCTCGGCCGGCCCATTCACGCGCACCGAGATTCTTCCCTACGAGAACCGTTTCACACAGATCGTTCCCGAGGAGAAGGCCTCGGAGCGTGCGGCGGCCATCATCCTCGACTGCTCGAGTCTCGGTCGCATAGGCCTCGTGGCCGAGACCCTCCCTTCGGTGCCCCTAGCCTTCATAGATCACCACGTCGGAGGGGCCGCGAGCGGCCAGGCCGTCTACATCGACGGCGGCGCTCCGGCTGTCACCCTCATGGTCCAGCTCCTCATCGAGGCCCTCGGGGGCGTACCCACCAAGGAGGAGGCCGAGCTGCTTTTCTTCGGCCTCGGGACCGACACAGGTTTCTTCCGCCACCTCGACGAGGGCTCTGCCGAGGCCCTCGCGGCGGCGGCGAGGCTCGTCGCCGCCGGAGCCTCCCCGAAGCGGGTATTCCACATGATGTACGGGGGCAAGTCCCTGTTCTCGCGCAAGCTCATGGGCGAGATCCTCATGCGCATGGAGCCCCACTTCGACGGCCGCCTCCTTTTGTCCTTCGTCACCCTCGAGGACCAGCAGCGCTACGGCCTCGCGAGCAGGGACTCGGACATGCTCTACCAGCTCCTCCTTAGCGTGTCGGGATGCGAGGCCGCCCTCATAATCAGACAGGAGAGCGAGAAGGAGTGCACCGTCGGCCTTCGTGCCCGTGACCGCGTGGACGTCGGCAGCATCGCTGCCAAGTTCGGCGGCGGAGGACACAAGCTCGCGGCCGGTCTCCTCATCCGCGGGCGGCTCGAAGAGGTCAGGGACAAGCTGCTCGACGCCTTCGCTCCCTCCTTCGATGCGGACTAGCCAGGGCAGGGCCCTCGCGGTGAGGGAGGCCCTCTCAGGGCGAGCGGATTGTAAACCAAGGTAAATCCCCGCCTCTTCAGCCCACTGCAGCCGCGCCGGCTCCAGGCCTTGGGCCTTGGCCATTGTCCCTCGCAAGCCCTTTCCTCCAAAGGCTTTCCTCCACGTCCCCGATCGCGGGTACGTGCAGAGGGACGCGAGGGCACGCTTCTTGCTTTACCCTCCTTGCCCGGGAAACGGGCGAGGAGGGACTATGAAAACGGGATCCTGCCTTCACGACCTAGTGGCTGAATACAGGCGCTCTGGGAATGGGAGAGACGAGATCATGGAAGGGATAGCTTCGCAGGTCTACGCGAATCCGCGTCGCTTCGGCTTTGACGGAGAGGACGAGGCCGCCGATGCCCTGTTCCGCTACGGGCGGCGCATCGCTTCCCTCGCCGACCGTTTTGTCGACAGGGGTCTGCCCTTTGATGCCTACCTGGTCACCAGCCTCCGCTTCCTCTCGCGCACAGTCCGCCGCAACCGCCGGCGCGAGGCAGAGCGTCAGCGCGTCTGCGAGAGGGCCGAGGCCGAGCTCGGCAGTCAGGAACCTGCCGAGGCCGGCCCGGGGCTTTGTTACGATCCGCCGGAGGAGGCGGACAAGCCGGGCCTGCCGAGGAAGAGGGGAAAACGGGCTGAGACTTTCGCGAGCCGCCTGGTCTTCCTCTACCTGAAGTGCGCCTGGGATGCCGACGATTCGAGCACAAGGCGGGTGGCCGCGGCCGCGCACGTGGATTTCGATTGGCTGAACTCGGCCATCGCCCAGGCGAGGCGGTCCCTCGACACCGAAAGGGCAAGGTTCGAGCGGATGGCGACAGGCAGGAACCGTTCCTGGTGCAGGCTGCGCATCCTCGAAGCCAGGCTCCGGGACGAGGCCGAGCTTTCGCGTCGCATCGGACTCCAGGCCGCGGTCGAGCGGGAACGCAGCCGCTTCGAGCGGGCGAGGGAAGGTCTCCGACTCTTCAGGCCGGTCGTGCCGAACTCCATGGTCGCCAGGATCCTTGACGTGCCCAAGGGCACTGTGGATTCAGGCCTTTACTATTTCAAGAAGGCCCGCGGCTTGTAGAGCCGGTCTTTTTCCGGCTATGGTGGCGGCCATGGAACTTTTTGTGGCAACGGGCAACGCGCACAAGCTCGTGGAGCTTGCTCCCGCTT